>JBIKHW010000368.1:0-3426 GCA_044361935.1 Limnohabitans sp.
GTAAGGATGGGCTGAGCCAGCCCACTGCTCGGCATGACCCGCGGGGGCCGCCGCCTGATGCGCCAAAAAATCTGGCAAACCCTTAAAAGTCTGTGCCAACAAGCGCTCGCACTGCAGATCGCTAGGCGCGTGGCGGGCATAGATCGCATAAGACGCCTCAATAAACGCATCCAGGCCCATGTACTGCACCCCACGGCCCTGATCGGCAGGGCGGTGCCCGCATTTGAAAGCGTAACTGCCCGATGTGCGCAGGCCCAAGGCCTGCGCCACCTCGGGGTACACCGGCCAGCAAGGCGAACGCGCCAAATCGTCGTCCACCACATCTCGCGCCTCGGCCACACCCGCAATGCCCAATTGCGCCAAGCAATGCAAAGCCACTTGAGCCAACACATGCGGCTTGGGGTGGTTGATGGTGTGCATCCACACCCCCTCTTCTTGCCAAGCCGCCAACCAGCGGTGCATGGGCATCTCGCAGTGACGCCCTTTGTTAACCAAATGGTTCATACCCGACGCATGTAAGTCAAAGTACCCCAGATGATTGAACACCTGCGCATTGAACAAAGAGCGTGTGTCCTGCGGCGACAAACCCTGCAAAAAGCCCCACAAAACCAAAACAGAGTGATAAGCCCCAATGGGGCTGTCGATCAACTTCCCCTTGGCATTCACATAAGCACAATCGGGGTGAAAACCCGGTGTGTCGATGGTGGGCAATGGCCGCACTCTGGCCTGAAAATGCTCGGGTTGATTAAGCAGCCAAGTGCGCCAGCGTTCGTTGGGATGAGCCCAAATGCACTGTACGCCGGCCCACATCTCATCGTCAAAGCGCGTCTTCTCCAGCTTACTGAAAAAACGAGGCGTCATCTCCCAGCTTCTGACCTCCCGTTCGTTTTGCATGGCATGGCACAAGGCTGCCAACATATTGGCCTGGCAATTGCCCACAAAGGCAATTTGCTGAGACTTTGCTGAGGTGGCTTTAACTTCGGCTTCAGGCGATTTTTCTTGGATATCGATGGCTTTGACCTCCTCTGAGGGGGCAATCATTTTGAGTTCTTTCTGGGTAGCTGAGCCATGCTGCTGATTACCTGAAAATTTTTCATGCCCAGCCCAAAGACTTGATAAACCAGTCCATAATTTTTTGATCGCTGTCGGCTTGATGATCGACTTCGCTCCAACTGAATTGGCAGTAACGCCCGCTGCCTTTGCATCACGCAGACGCTCCATGCGCAGCTTGTACTCCGCCGACTGCGCGATAACTTCGCGAACGTGGGAAGCATCCTTGCAGTTGAAATACAGAGCAATGGTCTCTTCCGATTCGGGCTCACGACCTAACATTTCACGGTAAGCCAGCACCACAACAGCTTTGCTGGGCGAGTTTAAATGACTCATTTTTTTATCCAAGATGATTTTCGGCATAAAACCTCAAACCTTCAAATTCGCATGTCCTGAAATGTCGGCACTTTTTCCACAAACCTGCGAAGTTTTATAAAACAAGGGGTGTTGCAGGTCGGCGGGCTCAAAATCGATACCTCAAGCCGACAGTCAAAAAATTGGAGCCGACATGAGGCGGCGCAATCAGGCCAAAGACACCACTTCGGTGATGAATCCGGGTGGCCAGGGTCAGCGAATCTATGTTGCGAAGCTTCCATTCCAGCTCGAACAAAACCAGAAGCTGAAGACGGTAACGCCGATCCGGGCTGTCCCTTGCGCCGTCTTCATAAACCGGCGTTCCCATCGCATACGACAAACCGCTGCCCGCCGCCAGATTCACACCCACAGGCCCCATCTGAAGATCTGGCGACCTGAGCAGATAAGCAGCACCCAGCTCGGTGTTGTGCTGCAGTCCACGGTGCTTGAGCAGCAGCAGCTCATAGTCCTGCCTAAGCTCGGCCAAAGGCTTACCCTGAAACCAGCCAAAACTCTGCCCCAACTTCGGGCCAGTCTTGCCAAGACCGACCCCGGCAAAATAGCTCTTGTCCCAGATGATGTTGTTGCTCGCGATCGCTTCGGGAATATTTCGCAGATTGTGGTCAACACCTTGGCCGCCATAGACCGCCACAGCATCAAAAAGTCCGGTATCAACCGGCAAAGCTGCACGCACCGGAAAAGCGAGCCCAAGCAACAATGCGCCAATCCACAGTGAGATATTAGAGAGCATCTTGATCAATTTTTGTTACTCAAAGAGCAAATAGATATTTGATGGTTTATTGAATTTGTGGGAGCCCGTTCCTGTGGGAGATGCCATTTCTTAGCTTTGAGTGAGAAATCGCCTACAGGGTGGGCTACTCAAAACTATCGTTCCACAGCGACATTAGTCCACCGCATCAACTCATCCACACAAGCTTCTGCCGTGCGATCCTGGGTGAACAAGTGCACTTCGGAGGTGTCGGGTGCTTCATAGGGGCTGTCGATACCAGTGAAGTTTTTCAGCTCGCACAGGCGGGCCTTGGCATAGAGGCCTTTCACGTCGCGCATTTCGCACTCCGCGAGCCGCTTTCTGGGCCGGTGATTCAATCTGTTTTCGATCATATTCAACTCCTCATCGGTGACAGTTTCCATGCGCCGCTTTTTGGGAATGTATTGGCGCAGTAAACCATTGAAGTTCTCGTTGCTGCTGCGCTGCCAGTTGCAATACGGATCGGCAAAGTAAGTCTGGATGCCAAGGGCCTGATCGATGGCCTGGTGATCGGCAAACTCCTTGCCGTTGTCTACCGTCAAGGTCTTCACCCGTGAGTTCAAGGGCTTGAGCTTGGCTTCAATGGCCCAGCTCACCAAATCGGCAGACTTGTTGGGCACTTTGGCCAGCACAGCAAAGCCACTCTTGCGTTCTACCAGTGTCACGATGGCTTGTTTGTGAGCCGCGCCAATGATGGTATGACCTTCCCAGTGGCCCACTTGCTTGCGATCTTCAATATGGCTTGGTCTCTCGCTGATCGGGCGGCGGTTCGGGATTTGCCCGCGCCTGTCACGTTCGCACAGGTGGCGTTTGCGCCGGGTCTTTTGGCTGCGCAGGTGTGTGTGTAAATCACCACCGGCGGCTTAGTTGGCATACACATGCAAATAGACGCTCTCATGGCTGACCGCTACCTTGCCTGCAATCTGCTCGGGTCTCCATTGAAGCCCAAGGAAGAACGCCACAACGGACCAGATCGTTGGGTCAAACCGGCTGGCATTACGGCTGCTTCGGGCTCGCACAGACGCCTTGGCGCAGGCTTGTTCAGCGGGATAGCCACGACACCCACGCCCACGATCGAGTTCGCGGCTGATGGTGCTGCGGTGTCTGCCCAGCAATCGGGCAATCTCGCTGATGGTCTGTTTGGCTTTCAAAAGGCTGTGAATTTGGTATCGTTCTTCTCGGCTGAGGTGCTTGTACATCTGGCAACTTGGACTTGGCGGTTTGAGTGGCCATGATGCCTTGACATCCTCAGT
>JBIKHW010000369.1:0-3425 GCA_044361935.1 Limnohabitans sp.
GCCCTGCGCTTGACCGAGCTGGACTTTTTGCTGTCCCGCGAGGACATCATGGCCGACATGACACAGTTCCTGAAGCTTTCGCGGGAGCATGCCGAAGTCAGCGCCGTGGCTTCGCGCTTTGCCCGCTTTCAGCAGCGCACTGCCGACCTGGCCAGTGCCCAAGACCTGCTGGCCGACGAGGACATGCGCGAAATGGCCGAAGAAGAAGCGGCCAGCGCCAGCGCAGAGTTGCAAAGTCTGGAGGCTGAGCTGCAGCGCATGCTGCTGCCCAAAGACCCCGACGACGCCCGCCCCGCTTTTGTCGAAATCCGCGCCGGCACCGGAGGCGACGAGTCGGCCCTGTTTGCAGGGGACTTGCTGCGCATGTACACCCGCTATGCCGAAAGCCAGGGCTGGCGGTGCGAGGTTGTGTCCGAGTCGGTGAGCGAGTTGGGCGGTTACAAGGAAGTTGTGGTGCGCATCGAGGGCGAACAGGTTTACGGGGCACTCAAGTTTGAGTCTGGCGGCCACCGGGTGCAGCGCGTGCCCGCCACCGAAACCCAAGGCCGCATCCACACCAGCGCCTGCACCGTGGCGGTGCTGGCCGAGCCGGACGAAGCCGAGGCGATCAAGATCAATCCGTCGGATTTGCGCATCGACACCTACCGCGCCAGTGGAGCGGGCGG
Source organism: Limnohabitans sp. (assembly GCA_044361935.1). Classification (GTDB taxonomy): domain Bacteria; phylum Pseudomonadota; class Gammaproteobacteria; order Burkholderiales; family Burkholderiaceae_C; genus Limnohabitans_A. The sequence continues at coordinate 666 of JBIKHW010000369.1, forward strand.
GCAGCACATCAACAAAACCGATTCGGCCGTGCGCATCACCCACTTGCCCACCGGCATCGTGGCCGAATGCCAAGACGGCCGCAGCCAGCACAGCAACAAAGCGCAAGCGCTGAAAGTGCTGACGGCCCGCATCCAGGAAAAAGACCGATCTGAACGTGCCGCCAAAGACGCGGCCGAGCGCAAAAGCCTGATTGGCAGCGGCGACCGCTCGGACCGCATCCGCACCTACAACTTCCCGCAAGGGCGCCTGACCGACCACCGCATCAACCTGACTTTGTACAAGCTGCTCACCATCATGGATGGCGATTTGCAGGACGTGGTCAATGCCCTGCAAAGCTACGAAGCCGCCGAACAGCTGGCCGCACTCGAAATCGGAGCCGCCGCCTGATGCACACCACCTTGGCCGCATGTCTGCGCCAAGCCCAAAGCCTGGGCTTGGCCCGGGTAGACGCGCAGATCTTGCTGCTGCACAGCCTGCAGCGCCCGCTGCACCACCGCGCCTGGCTGCTGGCCCACGACGGCGACACCTTGACGCCAGCACAAGCCGCCGCATGGCAAGACGCGCTGCAGCGCCGACTCCAGGGTGAGCCCGTGGCCTACATCACCGGGCGCAAAGACTTTTTCGGCCTGACCTTGGCCGTGGACGCCCGTGTGCTGGACCCGCGCCCCGACACCGAAATTTTGGTGGAATGGGCCTTGGCCTGCCTGCCTGCCCCCATGCCTTCAAGCGGCTCCCCCCGCATTCTGGACCTGGGCACGGGCAGCGGCGCGGTGGCTTTGGCGCTGCAACACGCCCGGCCAGATGCCACTGTATGGGCGGTCGACGCCAGCGAAGACGCCTTGGCCGTGGCCCGCGCCAATGCCGCCCGTTTGGATCTGGGCGTGCAATTCATCGCCAGCAACTGGCTGAGCGCGGTGGACATCCAGCGCACAGGCCGGTTTGACCTCATCGTCTCCAACCCGCCCTATGTGGCCGAGGGTGACCCGCACCTGGCCGCCCTCACGCACGAGCCCCTACAGGCCCTGACCAGCGGCCCCGACGGCTTGGATGACATCCGTCAGATCATTGCCCAGGCGCCGACCTGTTTGGCTCCAGGTGCTTGGCTGCTGATGGAGCACGGCTGGGACCAGGCTGCCAAAGTGCAGGCTCTGCTGCGCAGCGCCGGGTTCGAGCAGGTGCAGTCGCGCGAGGATCTGGCCGGCATCGGGCGATGCACCGGCGCTCGGCTGCCAGGCTGAGCTTCAGGCCTTCCTCACCGGAAAGCACCAGACCCGCGGACCACCCTGTTCATGGGTGTTCTCCCCGATGCGCGACGGGCACTTTTGCGTCAGCATGGTCAGTCAACTTATCCCTTGCCAAAGAGGACACCCCATGAACTTCACCTTCCGACACCTGATTGCGGCCTTGACCGCAACCGGCTGCGCCCTGATCAGTGGCCTGGCTGCAGCTCAAACCTACCCCACCAAGTCCATCAGCCTGGTGGTGCCGTTTGCGGCGGGGGGCCCTACCGACATCGTGGCGCGTACGCTGGCCGCAACCATGAGCAAGTCACTGGGCCAGACCGTGGTGGTGGAGAACCGGGTGGGCGCAGGCGGCACTTTGGCCGCTGGCTACGTGGCCAAAGCCAATCCCGACGGCTACACCTTCCTGATCCACCACAACGGCATGTCGACCGCGCCAGCGCTTTACCGCAAATTGGCCTACAACCCCTTGACCGACTTCGAGTATGTCAGCCAGGTGGTGGATGTACCCATGACGATGCTGGGCCGCAAAGACCTGCCCGCCAAAAACATGCAGGAGCTCAGCGCCTATGTCAAAGCCAACGCCAAAAGCATCAACCTGGCCAATGCAGGGCTAGGGGCGGTGTCCCATCTGTGCGGCATGCTGTTTCAGCAGGCCATGGGGGTGGATCTGACCACGGTGCCGTTTTCCGGCACTGCACCTGCGATGACCGCCTTGTTGGGTGGCCAAGTCGATCTGCTGTGTGACCAGACGACACAGACCACACAGCACATCAAGGCCGGCACGGTGCGGATGTACGGCGTGACCACCAAGCAGCGCATCCGGGCCCTGCCTGAAGCGCTCACGCTCCACGAAAGCGGCTTGAAGGATTTTGAGGTCATCGTCTGGCATGGCATCTATGCCCCCAAGGGAACCCCCGCTGCCGTGATCGACAAAGTGAATACAGCGGTGCGTGCCAGCCTGAAAGACCCCGCATTCACGTCGCGCATGGCCGAACTGGGTGCCGAGATCGTGCCCGAATCCAAACAGTCACCCGAAGGTCTGCGCAACTGGCTGCAGTCTGAAATCAACAAATGGGGGCCTGTGATCCGCTCGGCAGGCGTGTACGCCGACTGAGCAAGCTGCCGGGCCTCGGGCCCGGCTCAAGCCAACACTGAAAACCCGATCGGATACAGGCTGGGTTGACACGTCTGAGGGCGACCCCCTATGAGCAGTGCAGGTTTTCAAACGGGGTGATAATCCCCTTCATTCGAAATCGGCCCCAACCGGAGTAAAGACCATGAGCGACACACAACAACGCATCGACGAACTCGTCAAAGGCAACGAGATCACCCTGTTCATGAAGGGCAGCGCCAGCTTCCCCATGTGCGGCTTTTCCGGCCGCGCCATTCAGATCCTCAAAGCCGTGGGCGTGGACCCCAAGACGGTCAAAACCGTGAACGTGCTGGACGATGCTGAAATCCGCCAAGGCATCAAGGAATACAGCAACTGGCCCACCATCCCCCAGCTCTACGTCA
>JBIKHW010000069.1:0-11194 GCA_044361935.1 Limnohabitans sp.
GTCGATGCTGTCAGCGAAGTCAGCGCGGATGGTGCCCGCAGCGGCTTTCTTGGGGTCGGTTGCGCCCATCAGGTCGCGGTTTTTGGCGATCGCGTTCTCGCCTTCCAGAGCCTGGATCATGACGGGGCCAGAGACCATGAAGTCCACCAGGTCCTTGAAGAAAGGACGCTCTTTGTGCACGCCGTAGAACTGCTCGGCTTCGCCGCGCGAGAGGTGGGCCATCTTGGCTGCGACCACTTTGAGGCCAGCGGCTTCGAAACGGGCGTAGATCTGACCGATGACGTTCTTGGCGACGGCGTCGGGCTTGATGATGGAGAGTGTGCGTTCGATGGCCATAGGATTTCCTGTTACTAAAGTGTTTGAAAGCATTTTTGCCCTGCGGCAAAGCCAGCTATTCTAACCTGAGCGGGGCAGGTAAAAGGCCTCTGCGCCGCAGGGTCAAGGGGTCCTTGGCGCAGCGCAATCATGGCTTGGCCGCAAGCGGCCAAGCGCGCGGCCTCAGCGGCTTCGACCACTGCCGCCTCGCCCGCCACGACCGGGGCCGCCCGGGGTGTTTTTGAGGCGATTGAAACTTTCAGCGCCAATGTATTTGGGCTCGCTTTTCGGCGCATCGGATTTGGCGTGCAACCCGGAGCCCCCTGGGGCCTGGTTGGGTTTGGCCGCGGGCTTGGCGCGTGGCACTGCGGAGCCTGCCCTGCCCTGCCCGCCCGTGCGCGGACGGCGGTCGTTGCGATTAGTGCGCGAAGGTTGGTCCGTTACTGGACGGGGGCGCTCGCTTGTGCCCGCCGCGCGCATCAGCGAGCGGATGTCGGCGTCGTCCAGCTCCAGCCAGGCTCCGCGGCGCAAGCCATGCGGCAGCACCATCGCGCCGTAGCGAATCCGGATCAAGCGGCTGACCGCGTGGCCCACGGATTCCATCATGCGGCGCACCTCACGGTTGCGGCCTTCGGAGATAGTGACGCGGTACCAGCAATTGGAGCCTTCACCGCCGCCGTCATCGATGGAGCCGAACTGGGCTGGACCGTCGTCGAGCATCACACCGTCCAGCAGTTTTTGCTTTTCATCTTTGCTCAAAGCACCCAGCACGCGCACGGCGTACTCGCGCTCCAGACCAAAACGCGGATGCATAAGTTGGTTGGCCAGCTCGCCCGAACTGGTGAACAGCAACAGGCCTTCGGTATTCAAGTCCAGGCGGCCCACCGACTGCCATTTGCCGTTTTGCAGGCGCGGCAGTTTGCGAAACACCGACGGACGGTTTTGCGGGTCGTCGTGACTAACGATCTCGCCTGCAGGCTTGTGGTAAGCGATCACGCGGGCGGGCGGCGGGTCGATGCGGATACGGATCGGCTTGCCGTCGACCTTGATCTGGTCACCGTATTGCACGCGCTGCCCCACATGGGCGGGCTCGTTGTTCACTGCAATGCGGCCTTCGGTGATGAGTTTTTCCATCTCCAGGCGCGAGCCCATGCCGGCCTGGGCCAGCACCTTGTGCAGTTTGGGCGAGTCGGTCTGGGGGGCGAGCACGCGCTTTCCTAGGTCTTGGACGACGTCTTCGGCTGCATCCTCTTCGTCGAACTGACCAGAGACCACATCGGCCAAGTCAATCGCTTTGTAAGGCGTGGAGGGGGTGGAAGGCACTGCAGCAGCACCCGGCTTGCGGGCGGCGTAGACGCCGGGGCGCTGACCCTGTGCGTTGGAGGAAGAATCGTTCATGAGGGGGTGTTTTCTTGGCCGGGGCCGGGGTTGGCAGAGGCTGCGTCAGGCAGATCGGCGTCGGAGGATGGGGCAACGAGCGGGTCGCTGGATGATGGGTTGGACAAGTCACTGTCCAGGTCGCTGCCTGAATCGTTCTTGAGGGCGCTGGGGGCAACGTCAGCAGGCGCGGCTGCGCTGGGCTGGTCGGCCAACGTCAGCTCGACCGACTCGGTCAGGTCCTCCTCAAGCGACAAGCTCGCCTGTGCAGGCGACTCGTCCAGCATGCCCGCCAAGGCCGACATGGGCGAATCGACCTGGGACAGCAAAGGCAACTGGTCCAGCGAAGCAAGGCCCAGATCGTCCAAAAACTGGCGTGTGGTGGCAAACAGGCTGGGGCGGCCCACGGTTTCGCGGTGGCCAATGACTTCGACCCAGCCACGGTCTTCCAGCTGCTTGATGATTTGGGAACCAATGGTCACGCCTCGGATGTCTTCCATGTCGCCCCGAGTGACCGGCTGACGGTAGGCGATGATGGCCAGGGTTTCCAGCACAGCGCGGGTGTATTTGGGGGGCTTTTCGGGGTGCAGTCGGTCCAGATAAACCCGCAGCTCCGGGCGGCTCTGAAAGCGCCAGCCACTGGCCACGCGGGTCAGCTCCAGGCCTTTGCCGGCCCATTCCAATTCGAGGTCTTGCAGCATCAGCCGCAGAGTGTCGGCCCCGAGCGCATCGTCAAACAGCACGCGCAGGTCGCGCAAGGACAATGGCTGGCCCGCCGTCAGCAGAGCCGTTTCCAGGACACGCTTGGCTTGCGCCGTATTCATGGTGTCGTTCTTTCGGAAAAAAACGCCTCACGGCGTAGTGGCAAAACGCCTCACGGCGTGTCGAAATGAAGGCCATGGTCGGTGCGCAAGCCCCAAATTGGTACTGGAGCAGAGCCGCCCCCCAAGGCCCTTCAAGGGCTCAGATTGTAACTGAGGCCCAGATTTTGCATGGCCTGGGCCATGTCCTCGGGCAAAGCAGATGTCTGGTCGATGTGCTGGCCGGTGATCGGGTGCTCGAAGGCCAGCCGCCAGGCATGCAAGGCCTGGCGCGTCATGCCACCCAAGGGCGCACCACTGTATACCGCGTCGCCCAGCAAAGGGTGCCCCAGATGCGCCATGTGCACCCGAATCTGGTGCGTTCGCCCGGTGTGCAGGGTGCATTGAACCAAGCAGCAGCGCTCGCCTTGGGCCAGCAGGTCGAAGGTGGTGGCCGCTGTTTTGCCCGATTGGTGGCTCAGGTCCACCACAGCCATGCGCAGGCGGTTGGCCGGGTCTCGGCCGATGGCGGCTTCTAGTGTGCGCGGCGAAGGGCCGGTCCAGTTTTTATGGCCTAAGGCCAGGTATTGGCGGTGCACTTCACGCGCCGCAATTTGAGCCACCAACGCGTCCATGGCCTGGCGCGTGCGGGCCACCACCATCAAGCCACTGGTGTCCTTGTCCAAACGGTGGACGATGCCCGCGCGGGGCACTTCGCTGGCTTTGGGGTCCAACGCCAACAAACCATTGAGCAAGGTGCCGCGCCAGTTGCCCGGGGCTGGGTGCACCACCAGACCCGCAGGTTTGTTGACCACACGGAGGTGCTCGTCTTCGTACACCACGTCAATGGGCATGGCCTCGGGTACAAAAGCTTGTGACTGCGGCGTGGCTCGCAAGGTGATTTGCAGTTGGTGCCCCAGCCGCACCTTGGCAGACACCTTGGTGGTGATGCGGCCATCGATCAGCGCCTCGCCCTGATCAATGAGTTGCTGCAAATAGCTGCGCGAAAACTCGGGCACCAGCTGCGCCAACACCCTGTCCAGCCGCTGGCCATGCAAAGCCACAGGGACGGATGCCGTACGAACTTCTTCTTGGACAGATTCGAGTGCATGCTCAGCATCCTCGGCCAGCTCGCCGGGGTCATTCATTTCGGGGTCGGTCGATATAATCAAAGGGTTCAACAATCAAGGTGTCACAGATGCAAAGCTTCAGATTATCGATGGTTCCAGCCGGCCTTGTTTTGGTCACGGGACTCCTTCTGAGCGGCTGCGCCAACAACCCCAAGGACCCGACGGCGGGCTGGACCCCCGAAAAAATCTACAGCGAAGCCCGCGATGAGGTAAATGCCGGCGCTTGGGACAAGGCCATTGGCTACTACGAAAAACTCGAAGGCCGTGCGGCCGGCACGGCGCTGGCCCAGCAAGCCCAGATCGACAAGGCTTTTGCCCAGTACAAAACCGGCGACAAAATCCAGGCGATTGCCACGCTTGACCGCTTCATCCGCTTGCACCCCACCAGTCCAGCCATCGATTACGCCCTTTACCTCAAGGGCCTGGTCAACTTCAACGACAACCTGGGTTTGTTTTCGTTCATCACGCGTCAAGACCTGTCCGAGCGTGACCAAAAAGCCGCCAAAGACTCCTACGAAGCATTTCGCGAATTAACCACCCGCTTTCCTGACTCCAAATACAGCGCCGATGCACGCCAGCGCATGACGCACATCGTCAACTCGCTGGCGGCTTACGAGGTGCATGTGGCCCGCTACTACGCCAGTCGGGGGGCTCATGTGGCCGCCGTCAACCGGGCGCAGCAGGCGATTGCCGATTACCAAGGTGTGCCTGCCCTTGAGGAAGCCTTGGCGATTTTGGTCAACTCCTACAAGGCGATGGGCATGACAGAGCTGAGCAACGATGCCCGGCGCGTGCTGCAGACCAACTTCCCCAAGTCGGCCTTTTTGCTGACCGACGGTGCTGAGGTCAAGCGCTCGGGTGGCTGGCGTCTGTGGTGAGCTGACGCAGCGCGTCCAGAAAAGCCGCATGGTCCTCCAGCCGGCGCATATCTGGCAACCCCCGCACCAGGCGGCGACCATAGGACATGGTGCTGAGGCGGTTGTCACAGACCACCAAAATTCCGCGATCGGTTTCGCTTCGGATCAAGCGCCCTGCGCCTTGTTTGAGTGACACTGCCGCCTCGGGCAAGGCGTGGTCGGCAAAAGCGCTCTTGCCCTGCTGCGTGATGCGCTGGCTGCGGGCCTCAAACAACGGGTCGCCCGGCGGCGGGAAAGGCAGCTTGTCGATGACCACCAGCTGCAGCGCGTCACCGGGCACATCAAAGCCTTCCCAAAACGAAGCAGAGGCCACCAGCACACAACCCGAGCGGCCATGCGCATCGCCCAAGCCGCCGCCTTCGCGAAAACGCTCCATCAATCGGCGCTTGGGGCTTTGGCCCTGCACCAGCACTTCCACCCCCCCCTCGCACTGCGCTTGCAGTTGCTCACCGATGCTGCGCATGGCGTTCAATGTGGTGGTCAACACCAAGGTTCGGCCACCCAAAATGGCCAAGGCCTCCAGCACCAAAGCGGCCACTTGGCTGGCGTGACCCGGGTCACCAGGTCGCGGCAGGTGGGGCGGCACATACAAGGCCGCTTGCTGAGCGTAATCAAAGGGGCTGTTGACCTGCATGACCTCGGCCGAGTCCAAGCCACAAGGCTCAGTGAACCATCGTAAGCTGGGCTCGTCGCCCAGTGTGGCCGAGGTGAAAATCCAGGCCCGTTGACCGACACCGCTCCCAGGCCCCGCCGTGGCGGCGCCCACCGCGTGTCGCGGATCTCCGGCCATCAAGGCCTCGATCGAATCGGGATCATCGGGCGTTTCCACCGCGCTGTCCGGTGTCACAGTGACCGGTCGGGTCAAGGCAGAAAAAGCCTGCGCAATGTCCAACGGCGACTCGATCAGGCGCAGCTGCGCACTGACTTCGGCCCAGCGCACACCTTCGGGGTTGGGCGTATCTGCAAACAAAGCCGCTCGCTGCATCAGCTCACGGGTGCGGTCACCCAAACGTTGAAAATCCGGGGCCAGCTCGCTGACCATGTCCAAGCCATTGAGCAAATGGGTCAGCGCCTGCGTGACCGCCTGCAACGCAGCGTCCCATTCACTGGGCTCCACACCCTCTGGGTGCTGACCGCTCCAGCGCAATCGCACCGAGCCGCGGTGCATGCCAGCGGCCAGTCGCCAATCGCGGGCGGCTTTTTCAAGGCCTGCGCTCAGGGCCTGCCAATCGACCAAGCCACGCGCCAATTGCAAACCTGTGGCCAAGACGTCGCGCACCAACTCGTGCAATTGCACCGTGGACAGTTGCTTGCCCAAAAAGTTGACCCCGATCTCATTGAGCTGATGCGCCTCGTCGAACACAGTCACACGCACCGTGGGCAGCAACTCGGCCACGCCCGACTCACGCACAGACAAGTCGGCAAAAAACAAATGGTGGTTGATGACCACCACATCCGAGGCCATGGCCTCTTTGCGGGCCAGATTGACGTGGCAGGCGCGGTAGCGCGGACAAGTCGATCCAAGGCAGTTGTCGCGGGTGGAGGTGACCAGTGGCCACAGGGACGATCGCTCGTCCAGACCCGTCAGCTCTGCCATGTCGCCCGTGCGGGTGGACTGCGCCCAAGTTTCGATTTTGGCCAGGGCCTTTTGTGCACCGGGCTGGGCCGACTCGGGGCTGTGCCGGGCTTGCTCCATGCGGTGAAGGCACAGGTAATTGGATCGCCCTTTGAGCAAGGCCACACGAATGGGCAAACCCAGCACCTCGATCAACCTCGGGATGTCGCGTGAAAACAATTGGTCTTGCAGTGCCTTGGTGGCCGTGGACACGAGCGCTCTCTGACCGCTGAGCAAGACAGGCACCAGGTAAGCATAGGTTTTGCCCGTGCCTGTCCCCGCCTCCACCACCAGCTGGCCGCCGTCGTGCACCGTGCGGCTCACGGCCATGGCCATCTCGGTCTGGCCCTGCCGGGGCTGAAAACCCGGGACCGACTTTGCCAGCACCCCGTGGCTGGACAGGGTCTCGGCCACCCGCTGGTCGAGCAAATTCAAGCGGGCTCCTTGGGTGCCAACTGCGCTTGCAGCTTGGCCATCTGATCTCTCAGGGCCAAGCGGCGTTTTTTCATCCGACGCAGGCGCAGCTCATCGATGTGGCCTGGAGCTGCGGCGGCTTGATCGATCAGGGCATCCAGGTCAGCATGTTCGATTTGCCACTCGATCAGCTGGCGCTGCGGCGAGCGCAAATCCATTTGAGCGCTGGGGTTCGCATCGGTGGGCTTGTCCACACTCATGGTGTATCCCGGGCGTCGGACTGTTTGTTCTGCAGTCGCCGCTCGCGCTGCTCGGTGCGCCACAAACGCTCTTGGGCGTTCAGGGCCAGCTCCTGCTGCCTGAGGGGCTCCAGCGCCTGCCTTCGGGCGCGGCGTGCTTCACTCAGGCAAGCATTGACGGCAAACTTTTGCCAACAAACAGCCTGCTGCGCTGCCTCGACCTGGCCGATGGCATTGCGTTGTTGCGCCAATGCTTGACGTTGGCGGGTGATGGCCTCTGGGAGATCGTCTTGTTTGGGGTCCACCGCCTGAATTGACCGAGGTGTCTCCGGTGACATGGACGTGGTGACGCCACCAGCCAATGGCGCAACCAGAGGCGACGAAGTTTCCTGGACCATCTGGGCTTGAGCACCCCAGCACACCCAAAGGCTCATCGCCAAGCCACAACAGCCAGTCACAAGTCCACGTGTCATGTGAGGTGCGTGTCCACGGTGCGGTGTTCCAGCGCCAAAAACTCACTCGACTGCATCTCGTGCAGGCGTGAGACCGTGCGCGGAAACTCGTGCGACATGGGCCCCGCGGTGTAGAGCCCCTCGGGCGGTACAGCAGCCGACATGATCAGCTTGACACGTCGGTCGTACAGCACGTCAATCAACCAGGTGAAGCGCCGCGCCTCAGACGCCATGCTCACGGGCATGTGCGACACGTTGCTCAGCAGCACCGTGTGGTACTGGGTGGCGATTTCGAGGTAATCGTTTTGCGAGCGCGGCCCACCGCAGATGGCACGGAAGTCAAACCACACCACATCACCGGCACGGCGCTTGGCGGTGATTTCACGCGCCTCAATGTGCAACACGGGATCTTCATCCGGGCCTGTGGCCAGGCGGTTGAAGGCGTCGTTCATCTCGGCATCGGCCCGCTCACCCAAAGGCGAGTGGTAGAGCTTGACCATCTCCAGGGTGCGGCGGCGGTAGTCGGTGCCGTTGTCCACATTGAGCACCTGCATGCGCTGGTTCAGCAAAGCAATCGCGGGCAAGATGCGGTCGCGGTGCAGACCGTCGGGGTACAAGCCGTCGGGCTCGAAGTTGGAGGTGGTGACAAAGCCCACGCCGTTGTCAAACAAGGCCACCAGCAAGCGGTGCAAGATCATGGCGTCGGTGATGTCGGCCACATGGAACTCGTCAAAGCAAATCAACTGGTAACGCTTGGCCATGCGTTTGCCCAACTCGTCGAGCGGGTTGACGGTGCCCTGGATCACGGTGAGTTCGCGGTGCACTTCGCGCATGAACTCGTGAAAGTGCAGACGGGTTTTGCGCTCGATGGGCACGGCCGCAAAAAAGCAGTCCATCAAAAAGCTCTTGCCGCGCCCCACCCCGCCAAACATGTAGACCCCCTTGGGAATCTCCGGGCGGCTCAGGAACTTGCCCAGCAGGCCCGAACGCTTGGACTTGTAAGCCGCCCACTCCCTGGCACAACGCTCCAGCGCTTCGATGGCCCGCAACTGCGCCGGGTCGCTTTGGTAGCCCCGTTTTTGGAGTTCTTCTTCGTAAACTTCACGAACGGACATGGGTGGCTTGCTCTTCAATTCAATAACAAAACCCGGGGCCAGGCCCGGGTTTTCAGGGATGCAGAACTTTAACCCAACTGACCCGGCGCTGCAGTGCCGGGCGCGGCAAGGTCTTAGAAGTTCAAGCTGCGCTTGTCGACCGCCAAAGCGGCCTCTTTGGTGGACTCGCTCAAGCTGGGGTGCGCGTGGCAAATGCGGGCAATGTCCTCCGCGCTGGCTCGGAATTCCATGGCCACCACGGCCTCGGCAATCAGCTCGGAGGCTTGTGGGCCCACGATGTGCACGCCCAAGATTTCGTCGGTGGTGGCATCGGCCAGCATTTTCACCATGCCGGTCGTGTCGCCCAAGGCGCGGGCACGGCCGTTGGCCAGGAACGGGAACGAGCCGGCTTTGTACGCCACGCCATCGGCCTTGAGCTGCTGCTCGGTGCGACCCACCCAAGCGATCTCGGGGCTGGTGTAAATGACCCAAGGGATGGTGTTGAAGTTGACGTGCCCGTGCTGACCCGCGATGCGCTCGGCCACTGCCACGCCCTCTTCTTCCGCTTTGTGCGCCAGCATCGGGCCGCGCACCACGTCACCCACCGCCCAGACGCCGGGCAGGTTGGTTTTGCAGTCGGCATCCACCACCACCGCGCCGCGCTCGTCGAGCTGCAGGCCCACCGCTTCGGTGTTCAAGCCAATGGTGTTGGGCACGCGGCCGATCGAGATGATCAGCTTGTCGGCATCCAGCTTCACCGCTTCGCCCTTGGCATTGGTGTAGTTGACCGTCACGCCCTTCTTGCCATTGACGATCTCGCCGACTTTCACGCCGAGCTCAATCTTCAGGCCTTGCTTGTCAAAGGCCTTCTTGGCTTCTTTGGCGATTTGCTCGTCCACGGCGCCCAAGAATGTGGGCAGGCCTTCGAGAATGGTGACTTCTGCACCCAGACGGCGCCAGACCGAACCCATCTCCAAACCAATGACGCCGGAACCAACCAGGGCCAGCTTCTTGGGCACCGCGCCCAAGCGCAAAGCGCCGTCGTTGGACAACACATTGACTTCGTCGAACGGGGTGCCAGGCAAAGCGCGGGCGTTCGAGCCGGTGGCGATGATGACTTGTTTAGCGGTGATGTCCTCTTCGGTCTTGCCCGCCACATGGATGGTGTAGCCGCCTTCGGCTTTGCCCACGAAGCTGCCGCGACCATGGAAAAACGTGACCTTGTTTTTCTTGAGCAAATACAAGATGCCGTCGTTGTTTTGCTTAACGACAGTGTCTTTGCGGGCAATCATCTGGCCCACGTCCATCTTCACGCCCGTGGCGCTGATGCCGTGCTCGGCAAAATGGTGGTTGGCATGGTCAAAATGCTCGCTGGACTGCAGCAGCGCTTTGGAGGGGATGCAACCCACGTTGGTGCAGGTGCCGCCAGGGGCTGGGCCACCGGCTGCGTTTTTCCATTCGTCGATGCAGGCGACCTGGAAACCGAGTTGGGCAGCGCGGATGGCTGCGATGTAGCCACCGGGGCCACCGCCGATGACAACGACGTCGAATTGTTTACTCATGGGAAATGCCTTCTGGATGAAAAACGCCCCCTGTGAAGGGGGCATTCAAAACAAGGGGTTTTAGATGTCGAACAAGAGGCGAGCTGGGTCTTCCAGCGCTTCTTTCATGGCGACCAGGCCCAAGACGGCTTCGCGGCCGTCGATGATGCGGTGGTCGTACGACATGGCGAAGTAGTTCATGGGGCGAACCACCACCTGGCCGTTTTCCACCATGGCGCGGTCTTTGGTCGCGTGCACGCCCAAAATCGCCGACTGGGGTGGGTTGATGATGGGGGTTGACATCATCGAGCCGAAGGTGCCACCGTTGGAGATGGAGAACGTGCCGCCGGTCATCTCTTCCATGCCCAGCTTGCCGTCACGGGCCTTGACGCCGAATTCGGCGATCTTCTTCTCGATGTCGGCAAAGCTCATCTGGTCGGCATTGCGCAGGATCGGCACCACCAGACCACGTGGCGAACCGACGGCGATACCGATGTCGAAATAGCCGTGGTAGACGATGTCGTTGCCGTCGACCGAGGCGTTGAGCACGGGGAACTTCTTCAAGGCATGCACAGCCGCTTTGACGAAGAAACTCATGAAGCCCAGCTTGCAACCGTGTTCCTTCTCGAAACGCTCTTGCATGCGCTTGCGCATCTCCATGACCGGGGCCATGTTGATTTCGTTGAAGGTGGTCAGAATGGCGTTGGTCGACTGCGATTGCAGCAAACGCTCGGCCACGCGGGCACGCAGGCGAGTCATGGGCACGCGCTGCTCTGGGCGCTCACCCAAATCAACGGCTGGGCCAGACACCTGAGGCAAGGCCTTGGTGGGCACGCCTGTGGGGATCACGGCGGCGGTGGATTTGACACCACCGGCCACAGCAGCCAGCACATCGCCCTTGGTCACGCGGCCGTCTTTGCCGGAACCGGCCACAGAACCTGCGGCCAGGCTGTTGTCGGCCATGAGTTTGGCGGCGGCGGGCATGGCCACACCGGCCATGCCAGCTGTGGCAGCAGCTGGCGCAGCGGCCACGGGGGCTGGTGCAGCGGCGGCTGGGGCTGCTGCTGCAGCTGGGGCCGCAGCAGCGACTTTGCCATCGGTGTCGATGCGGGCAATGAGTTGCTCGGCGGCCACGGTGGCGCCGTCGCCTTGGATGATTTCAGACAGCACGCCAGCGGCAGGCGCGGGCACTTCAAGCACGACCTTGTCGGTTTCGATCTCGATCAGGATCTCGTCGGCGGCCACGGTGTCGCCGACTTTCTTTTTCCACTGCAGCATGGTGGCCTCGGCCACGGACTCG
>JBIKHW010000370.1:0-3422 GCA_044361935.1 Limnohabitans sp.
GCTGGGTGGCGTTTGAGCCAGGGCGTTTGTACACCTTTGAGGGCGGTGGTTTGAGCGCGACCCGTTGATCTGGCCCTGTTCTTTGGTCATCCCGGCCTTGAGCTGGGATCCAGAGCACACAGCAGACCTTGGAGAAGGTCGGCGGTCAACACTGGATCCTGGGTCTTCGCCCGGGATGACCAAGACGAGGAACGCACGGCTGTTTGAACTTCATCGGGCCTGATCAACAGAGTGCCGCTTCCACCGCATCCATGAACAGCGCCGCCACGTCGCAACCCATCTGGTCGGTGATTTCCTGAAAGCAGGTCGGGCTGGTCACGTTGATCTCGGTGAGGCTCTCGCCAATGATGTCCAGGCCCACCAGCATCAGGCCGCGTGCAAAGAGGATTGGGCCCAAGGCTACGGCGATTTCGCGGTCACGCGCCGAGATCGGTTGGGCCACCCCTTTGCCGCCAGCGGCCAGGTTGCCTCGCACCTCGCCGCCTTGCGGGATGCGGGCCAGGCAAAAGGGCACGGGCTTGCCCCCGATCAAGAGCACGCGCTTGTCGCCTTGTGCAATGCCGGGCAAAAACTTTTGCACCATCACCGTCTGGGCGCCGCCTTGGTTGAGGGTTTCGATGATCGCACCCAGGTTCATGCCGTCGGCCCCTACCTTGAAGATGCCCGTGCCGCCCATGCCGTCCAGGGGCTTCAAGATGATGGTGCCGTGCTCGGCGTGGAAGGCGCGGATGTCGGCTTCGCTGCGCGTGACTAGCGTGGGCGCGATGAATTGCGGAAACTCCAGAATGGCCAACTTTTCGGGGTGGTTGCGCAATGCGGCCGGGCTGTTGAAGACCTTGGCACCTTCGCGCTCGGCCTGGCTCAGCAGGTGCGTGGCGTAAAAGTATTCGCTGTCAAAAGGCGGGTCGGTGCGCATGATGACCGCGTCAAAATCCTTGAGGTTGGCACGTCTCGAATAGGTTTCGGTGAACCAAGTGTCTGGCTGCCCTGTGAGCGTGATGTGGCGAACTTGAGCCGACACGGCCTCGCCACGTTGCCAGCGCACATCGGTCATCTGACAGGCCACGACCTGGTGTCCGCGTTTTTGCGCTTCGCGCATCATGGCGAAGGTGGTGTCTTTGTAAATCTTGAAGGATTCGAGCGGGTCGGCAATAAAGAGGATATTCATATTCGGCATTGTAGGTGGGGACCTTTTTGTCTGAATGTGGCGTCCTGACGCCGTCTCAATGCCTGGAATGATGTGATGGAAGTACGTTGTTGCACGGATTCAAGCGTTTGTGATCATGCAGTCTGATTTGAAAAACAAATATTTATTGACTTGAAACGGCCAGAGCTGGGTTTCTTTTTTACTAAATTCCGCTCACCTCTTTCCACACTTGCTGGTTTTTCGCCCAGTAACTGTGGATGCGCTGAGGCGGTTGGCCTGGCGCTTGGCGTTCGTGGGTGAGTACGGCCACGGTACGCTGCTGGTCGGTCCATTCGAAGGCGGATACCAACGTCCAGGTGCCGGCTTTTTGCTGGATGTGTTGCGGTTGAAGTGACCACGCATTCGTGATGTCGGTGCCCGAGACCGATTTGACCAAAGAGCTTCTAAGAGGGGTTTTCAGCCATTTCAATTGCTCGACAATGAGAACGGGTGTGCCTGCCCGGACACCGTGTTTGACGAGCTCAAGCATGTCGTCATTGGCCAGAACCACGCAGCCATCGGTGGCCATGGGAGGGCGTGCATATTGCTCGCTGGGCGAGCCGTGCAGCCAAATGCCTGAGCCGGTGCGTTGCTGTTGTTTGTCAAGCGGGTTTGGGTAGTCCAAGGTCAGCGCGCCAGATCCGTATAGGTCGGGCAGCATAAAGTCAGTCATGTGTTTCTGCACAAAGTAGACCCCGGTCGGGGTCTTGGTGTCGCCTTCTCGCCATTTGCCCATGCCTTTGTTGCCGATGGAGACGTAGGCATCGAACACCACTTGCAGGCGGCCAATACCTGGGCCGTCGTTTCTTTGGGCCAGCAAGTAGAGCCGAGATTTTTGTGCGTCGACCACGACCACTTGTTGAACGTTGGGTGACAGAAATCGCAGGGGCTCGGGATAGGTGCCATTCAAGGCGTGTGTGCCTGCATGGCGAGTTCTTTGAAGGGCCTCGGTTTTGAGTTGTTGCAGGCGCTGTGATGCTTCGGGATTTTGCAACAGACTCTCGCGATCGGTGACGCCTCCACTCATGCTGGCCATTAGGTCGGCGTAAATCAGTTGGCCAAGCTGAAAATTCGCAAAGCGTTGAGCCATGGTTTGTGCCACTTGCAGGGCTTGCGTGTAATTGCCTTCAATTTGTAGTCGGTAGGTTTCAAGAAACAAGGCTTCCCCATTGTTGGACAAAGCGGTAAGGGCTTGTTTGTCTGAATGGCTTGGCTTGGTTTGCCGTTTGTTGGTGGCGCGCAGAGAAGCCTCTGTGTTGGCGTGTGCTTGGATGGCTAGGCTGTCGAGTTCGTACAACGTATGCCATTGCGCAACGGACGGCGTGCCGAAAACGACGGGCAAACTGTTGCCTCCCGAATCCTTGGCCAGTGCGTCCATCCTGTCTTGGCGCAGCACCCAGGACATCACAGCCAGAATCAAAATCAACACCAAAAGGAATTTTGTCCAGGTCTGTGCCAATCCCAGGCGCTGCAGTGTCCATTGAAGTCGTTTTAATAAGGCCATGGTGCGCCCGTCATTGCGTAGTTTCAAGCTCAATGAGCCAGCGGCCATTGCGCTTTTGCCAGACCAGGGTTTTGCGGTCGGTCATGCGCAGGCGCTCGTCGCTGTAGATTTGTGTGAACTTGGCGGTGGCCTTGTTGTCGTTGATCTGCAGCTGCAGGTTTTGAATGGTGATGTCGATTTTTTCTTTGCTGGAGATGCGCTCGTTGCGCGAGGCTTCCCAAGTTTTGCGACTCAGGCCTTTGGGTGGCACAAAGGTCGGCCCGTAAAAGCTCAGGTAGCTGGGAACGTTTTTGGCACTCCAAGCTTGACGCCATTGGTTTATGGCGTCAAGCAAGGATGCGTTTTCATTGATTAGCAGGGGTGGCTCATTCGGGACCCTCTGTGCCTGAACGGTCGTTTTGTTGTCTGCGATGGATGCTGGGCCCTGAGTCTGACCGCGGTTTGCTGACGTTGAGCTGGGTTGTGACTGCACAGAAACGGTGTTCAAGGTGACCACGACAGCGCCGGGTGGCTCTACAGGTTCTGACCAGAGGATTCTGCCGGAGTCGTTTTTGGACGACTTCAGATTGGGCCAAATCAGGATCAAGAGCAGCAGTGGCATGCCCCATGTCAACAGGCGACGGCGCAAGCTTGGGCTGCGTTTGACAAACAAGTGCTTGGTACTCATGGTCAGTTGTTGATGACAGTTTCGCGGGCGATTTTCCAAAGGCCCTCTAAGCGCACAAATTCAAG
>JBIKHW010000371.1:0-3419 GCA_044361935.1 Limnohabitans sp.
GCCTGCCCTTCGCCACCGTCACCAGTACGCACTGGATCCCGGATCAAGTCCGGGATGACAGCGATGGGAATGCAAGCCCGGTACTTGTCATCCCGGGCGAAGAGCCGGGAATACAGCGATGGCAACTCAAACACAGTACTCGTCATCCCGGGCGAAGACCCGGGATCCAGTGTGCACCACTGACTTTCGCCATCGATAAGACTTTTCAAAGATACACAACATGACCCAACCGATTTCAATCTTGCTGTGCGCCCTGGGCGGCGAAGGCGGCGGCGTACTGGCCGACTGGCTGGTCGACGTGGCCCGCCACGCAGGCTACCCGGCGCAAGCCACCTCCATTCCCGGCGTGGCGCAGCGCACCGGGGCCACCACCTATTACCTCGAGGTCTACCCCCTGCCCCACAGCCAATTGCAAGGCCGCTTGCCCGTGCTGGGCCTGAACCCGCTGCCGGGCAGGCTCGATGCGCTGGTGTCGTCCGAGTTGCTGGAAACCGCACGCCAAATTGGCAACGGCCTGGCTTCAAGCGACCGCACGCTGGTGATCAGCGCCTCGTCGCGGGCGCTGACCACCGCCGAGAAGATGACCATGGGCGACGGCCGCCGACCCGAAGGCCCGTTACTCGACGTGGTGGCTGCGCACAGCCTGCGCCACCATGTGATGGACATGGCCCGCCTGTGCCAAGAAAGCGGCACCATGGTCAGCGCCGTCATGCTGGGTGCCATTGCAGGCAGTGGCTTGCTGCCTTTTGCGCGGACACATTACGAGGCCGTGTTGGCGGGCCCCAGCAGCTCGGCCAAGGCCAGCTTGCGCGGCTTTGCGCTGGCTTTTGACCTGGTCACGCTCCAGCGCGAACAGGCGCAATATGTGGAGCAGGTCATGAAACCGGCTGCGCCTGTCGCCGCGGCGGCCTTGCCTGCAGATGTGGCCGACAAGTTTCCAGCAGCCTTGCACGCCCTGATGGGCTTGGCGCACCAACGCTTGGTGGAATACCAAGGCCCCGCTTATGCCCGTCTGTATGTGCAGCGGCTCGAACGCTTGCTGCATGCCGAGTCCGCATCAGCCGACGCCACCCACCCTGTGACGGCCGAGGCCACCCGTTGGTTGGCCCTGTGGATGGCGTTTGACGACATCATCCGTGTGGCCGACCTGAAAAGCCGCGCCAGCCGCTGGGACCGCGTGACACAAGAAGTCAAAGCCAAAGAGGGCGATGTGCTCAAGGTGTACGACCACTTCAAACCCGGCGTGCCCGAGTTGGCCGCCCTGTTGCCGCAAGGCCTGGCCAAGCAGCTGCTGCGCTGGGACCGCACCCGCGTGGCCCGAGGCCTTGCGCCTTGGTCCATGCCGCTCAAGGTGGCACGCCACGCGCTGTGGGGCATGACCAGCTTACGCCTTTTGGCCAGCTTGCGTGTGCTGCGCCCCCTGGGCAGCCGCTACGCCACCGAGCAAGCCCTGATCGAAGAATGGCTGGGCGGCATCGAAGCGGCCACACGCCAATCGCCCGCACTGGGTTTGGAGCTGGCGCGTTGTGGCCAACTTATCAAAGGCTACGGCAGCACCAACGAGCGCGGCAAGGACAACTTGCTGCACATCCTGCGGCATGTGTGCGGCCCCGCCTCCAAGCTGCCTTTGGACGAACAAGCTGCGGCAGTGGCACACATCCGCCAAGCGGCATTGAAAGACGAAGCCGGGCAAGCACTCGACCAAGCTTTGCTGCAACACGGTGCGCCAGCGCGTCCGGTCAAGGAACAACCCGTGCTGTGGATGAAAAATCCAAGGCTCAAAAAAGTCTAAAGCACCGAGAACTTACACACCGGCCAAATCCCGCAGGGCCTGCGGATTGGGCAGGCCCAGCACGCGGCCCCCGCCGCTGATCAGCTGGCGATCGCGCAAATGGCGCAGCACCCGAGAAAAGGTTTCGGGCGCGATGCCCAGTTGCGCAGCGATCGTGCGTTTGCGCTCGGTCAGTTTCACGGCCAGCCCCCCCGACTGATCGGTGGGTTCTGCATGGCGCAGCAGCCATTCTGCGCAGCGCGCATCGGCGTCTTTGGCAAAGCGGCTCACGGCCATTTCGGTTTGTTGGCGCTGCGAACGTGCCATGTCCATGAGCAGGTTCTGCGAAGCCTCGGGCAAGGCTTGCACTTCGGCCACGAAGTCGGCCACGCTCACGTACTGCAACTGGACCTCGGTTTCGGCCACAGCATCAACTGCATGCGGCAAGGCCAACAGGCCCGAAGCGGCTTCGAGCCAGAAAGGCCCCTCGACCACGGCCAGCTGGTGTGCCATGTGGCCGTCCGCCATCACACCCAGCACCACCCGCCCCTGCATGACGTGCACGATGCAATCCAATGCATCGCCACGGTGCAGCAACACAGTGCCTGCAGCGACTGGGGCTGCAGACTCGGACAAAGGGGGCAAAGAGGTATCCAACATGGTGGAGCCAAATGTGCCTGAGCCCCAGCCCTTGGGCTTTGACACAAATCAATGACGCCGCATCACCGAACCAAAATAGCCCTGAAGTCGTTCACATTGGTGTGTGTCGGCCCGGTGATGACCAAATCACCCAAGGGCTCAAAAAAACCATAGGCGTCGTTGCGCTGCAGGTGCTGGTCCACTTTGAGGCCCAGCGCCAAGGCGCGGGCCAGCGTGTCGGGGCTGACTTGCGCCCCGGCGTTGTCTTCAATGCCGTCAATGCCATCGGTGTCGGCGGCCAAAGCCCACACGCCCGCTTGGCCTTGCAGCGCTTGCGCCAGGCCCAGGCAAAACTCGCCTGCACGACCGCCGCGCCCCTTGGGCGTGTCAGCGGCCTGAGGCTTGATCGTCACCGTGGTCTCCCCGCCGCTCAAAATCACACAAGGCTTAACGAAGGGCCCCAGGCCCTTGGCCGCAGCGCGGGCCAGCGCCGCGTGCACCTTGCCGACCTCGCGCGATTCACCTTCGATCTCGTCGCTCAGGATGTAGGCATTGAGCCCCATCGTGCGGGCGGCATCCGCAGCGGCCTCCAGCGATTGCTGGGGCGTGGCGATCATGTGCACGCTGTGCCCTGCAAACACTTGTGAGCCAGGCTTGGGTGTTTCCCAAACCCCCGACTGCAAAGCCTGGAGCACCGCATCGGGCACCGAGATGGCGTAACGCTGCAAAATCGCCAGCGCGTCAGCGCAACTGGTGGCATCGGGCACGGTGGGGCCGCTGGCGATGATGGACGGGTCGTCGCCCGGCACATCGCTGATGGTGAGCGTGACCACCCGCGCAGGGCTGCATGCCGCCGCCAGCCGCCCGCCTTTGATGCGCGAGAGGTGCTTGCGCAGGCAGTTCATTTCAGAAATATTGGCCCCGCTGGCCAGCAACTGGCGGTTGATGTCTTGCTTGAGCTCAAGGCTGATGCCCTCGGCAGGCAGGGTCAACAGCGCTGAGCCGCCAC
>JBIKHW010000372.1:0-3412 GCA_044361935.1 Limnohabitans sp.
GACGGGTGGTGACTCTGTGCGCCGCGTTGCCGTGTTCATGGACCCGGCAGGGCGTGAAGCGCTGGCCGCCGACATTTCTGAGCACATCCTGCTGCCCGCATTGGTGTTTTTGCCTTTGGTCGCGCTGATGCTGGCCTCGGCCATTCGTCGTGGCCTTCTGCCTTTGCAGCGTTTGTCGGGCAAGATCGCTGCGCTCGATGTCGATGCGGGCCAAACCCTGGTGCCGCTGCAGCCCTATCAGGAACTGGGCGTGACGGTCCAGTCCATCAATGCTTTGGTGCTGCGCCTGCAGACCCAGATCGGGCGGGAGCGGCGCTTTACCGCCGATGTGGCCCATGAGCTGCGCACCCCTTTGACCGCGCTGGTGCTACAGGCCCGGCTTGCCCGCCACGGCGTTGGCAGCGAACAAGCCCAGGCCTTGCAGGCGGTGGAGCAGGGCGCATTGCGTGCCGGGCGTATCTTGTCGCAGCTGCTGGACTTGGCCAGGGCCCAAAGCCTGACGGGTGTTACGTCCGAGCCGGTGGACTTGTGCGCTTTGGCCCTGCGCGTGGTGTCTGAGCATGCGGCGCTGGCCCACGAGCTGGGCCAGGACATCGCGCTCGAAACGCCCGAGCGAGCCCTTGCGCTGCCCGGGCAGGCCACCTTGCTGGAGCTGGCCTTGCGCAACCTGGTCGACAACGCCTTGCGCCACAACCCGGCGGGCACCTATGTCGAGGTGCGTGTGGCCCGCGATGGCGCAGGCCAGGTCACGCTGTCGGTCAGCGACGATGGCGGTGACTTCAGCGCTGTCCGCACACCGGGCTCTGACATGGCACCCGACACGGGCGCAACCTCCAACGTGGGTCTGGGCATTGGCCTCACTTTGGTCGAGCGCATCGCCCAAAGCCAGGGGGCGCAGCTGTTGCGCGATGCGGGTGCCGCGCCTTTTGGCAAGCGTTTCGCGTTGGTCTGGCCCGCCACGGCTCACCTGTCTGGGAAAGCTTAATGTTGCGATAAGACTGGGTTTCCAGAATGGCCGCTGTTGCGTTTCCATCTGATGCCCATGACCCTCACTTCTTCCGTTCTTGATTCTGCCGATGCCTTCGCTCGTCGACACTGGCACCCCTTGAGCCTCTTGCTGGTGCTGGCCGTGTGGCTGAGCACTTTGGGCAATTGGCCCCTGTGGCGGGCCATGTGGGCCTTGACCGACAACCACGGCCTGCGCACCTGGCTGGGTTTGGTGGGCATGTGGTTGATCGTGCTGTCGGCCACCGCGGTGCTGCTCAGCCTGCTGGTCTGGCCCCGCTGGCGCAAGCCCGCAGGCGTGTTGCTGCTCATGGTGGCCGCTGCCAACAGTTATTTCATGACCACCTATGGCGTTGTCATCGACCCCACCATGATGGCCAACACCGTCCAAACGGATATGCGTGAGGTGCGTGATTTGTTGTCCTGGTCCATGCTCGTGGTGTTGGCGTTGGGCGTGGTGCTGCCCGGCTGGTGGTGGTGGCGTCAACCTGTGCAAAAACTGCCCACCCGGCGACTGCTGGGGCGACAGCTGGGTCTGGCGGGCTTGGCTCTGCTGCTCATGCTGGTGGTGGTCTGGGCCTCTTTCCAGGATCTGGCCTCGACCATGCGCAACCACAAATCCCTGCGCTACATGCTCAACCCCTTCAACACCATTTATGCCAGCACACGCCTGGTGGTGGGGCAGACCGCGCAGGTCAGACTTCCATTGCAGCCCATCGGGCAAGACGCAGCACGGACATCCGTTGCAGGGGAGGCGCCCCCCTTGATCGTGCTGGTGGTGGGCGAAACTGTGCGTGCTGCCAACTTCGGCTTGGGTGGCTACGAGCGCGACACCACACCACAGCTGCGCCAACTGCAGGGCAGCGGCGAGCTGGCTTACTTTGCCAATGTCACTTCATGCGGCACCAACACCCAAGTCTCGGTGCCCTGCATGTTTTCGCATCTGGGGCGCGAGGCGAACGCCAAAAACGACATCCCTTATGAAAACCTGCTGGACGTGTTGCAACGCGCCGGTATGCAGGTGTTGTGGCTCGACAACCAGTCCGGCTGCAAAGGCGTCTGTGACCGCATACCGAACGCCAACACCCGTGAATTGAAAGACCCGACTTTGTGCCCGGATGGCGAGTGTTTTGACGAAATCATGTTGCGCGTTTTGCCCGAGCGCCTGGCCCAACTCGAAAAAGCGGGTGGTGCAGGGACCGGCTCGGCGGGCACCGTGGTCGTGCTGCACCAAATGGGCAACCACGGCCCGGCCTATTACAAGCGCACGCCAAACGATATGAAGGTCTACCAGCCCGAATGCCGCAGCAACGTGCTGCAGGACTGTCCACCGCAGGACATCGTCAACGCCTACGACAACGCGGTGCGTTACACCGACCACCTGCTGTCGCAAACTGTGCGTTGGCTCAAAAGTCAGCCTCGGCCAACAGCCATGCTGTACGTCTCAGACCATGGCGAGTCGCTCGGCGAAAAAGGCCTGTACTTGCACGGCATGCCTTTCATGATGGCCCCCAAAGAGCAAACCCATGTGCCCATGGCGCTGTGGTTGTCCAAACCCATGCAGTCACAGCTGGGTTGGGACGGGGCTTGCTGGAAAAAACAGGTGACCGAGGCTGTCTCGCACGACCATTACTTTCATTCGGTCTTGACACTCGCGCAAGTCAAAACCCGCATGCACAAGCCCGAGTTGGATGTGTTCTCGGCTTGCCCAAAACGCCCGGCCTGAGTCTGAACCCTCAGGCCGACCACCAACGCCACAGGGCCGACAGCCAAACCCCGCCACACAACAGCAAGCTGAGCAGCACGGCCGCACTGCCCGTGTCCTTGGCGAGCTTGGATTGCGCATGCCATTCGGGCCCCACGCGGTCAATCGCCGCTTCGATGGCGGTGTTGAGCAACTCCACCACCAGCACCGCCACCACCACGCCCACCAGCAGCACCACCTCGGTCCAGCTTTGACCCAGCCACCAGGCGGCAGGCAAGATCACGATGGCCAGCATCGCCTCTTGCCGAAAAGCGGGCTCGTGCCAACCGGCGCGTAAACCTTCGATGGAGTAAAAAAAGGCGTGCCAGACGCGGGCCAGGCCCCGGCGTTTGGGCGCTACGGTGTTGTTGTCGTTCATGTGCGGAGCAAAAATGGTTTTGAGCCGAAAGCTTAAGGTGCCGATGTTAACGGGACCTTATCGCTTTGGCCATGCGCTGCCCTGGAGCTGTGCCCGGCATGGTGAACACCATGCTCGGGCTGGAGGTCACTCCGCCTGAATTAACGCGGATAAATGCGTGTCGCGATGGGTTTGACTGCGTAATTCGGAAGGAAGCGGCAATCTTTGGCTTGCGTCGGATTGAGTTGCTTGCAACGCTGGTCGATGCCCTCAGCAGAGGGTTTTTGACCTTTAACGACCCAATC
>JBIKHW010000373.1:0-3410 GCA_044361935.1 Limnohabitans sp.
GGTGAGCGCTGGTGAATACACCGCACCACCGGCCGAAGGGCCCATGATCATGCTGATCTGGGGCACCACACCCGAGGCCATCACGTTGCGCTGGAACACATCGGCATAACCACCGAGCGAGGCCACGCCCTCCTGAATACGGGCACCGCCCGAATCGTTGAGGCCAATCACCGGAGCGCCCACCTTCATGGCCTGGTCCATGATCTTGCAGATCTTCTCGGCGTGTGTTTCCGACAAAGCACCGCCGTACACGGTGAAGTCCTGGCTGAACACAAAGACCAAGCGGCCATTGATCATGCCGTAGCCCGTCACCACGCCATCGCCGGGGATCTTGTTGTCTTGCATGCCGAAGTCGGTGCAACGGTGTTCCACGAACATGTCCCACTCTTCGAAGGTGCCTTCGTCGAGCAGCACTTCGATGCGCTCACGCGCGGTGAGCTTGCCTTTGGCGTGCTGAGCGTCGATGCGCTTTTGCCCGCCACCCAAGCGGGCCGCAGCGCGCTTTTTTTCCAGTTGTTCAAGGATGTCTTGCATGGTGGTTCTCGCTTTTCTTCAGGAAGATTCAGGTTAACTCTGCGCCTGGTAAGCGCTGAGCAATTGACGTGCAGCCGTCGAAGCGGCCAGCTGGCCGGCCGCGACTTGTTGGCTGAGTTGGGGCAACAGCGTTTGCACACGCGGCTGCGCCCGAAAATTGTGTTTGAGCCCGGCGTCGATGCGCTCCCACATCCACGACAGGGCTTGTTGTTGTCGGCGCAACACCAAGCGGCCATTGGCCGTTTGCAGGCTTCGGAACTCGCTGACTGCGTCCCAAAAACTGTCCACGCCTTGGCCCAGCAAAGCGCTCAGCTGCACCACCTTGGGGTGCCACTGCGTGGTGTCGGCGTGCGCATGACCCGATCCGCCGTGCATGCCCAAGAGCTGCAAGGCACTGGTGATCTGCAACTCGGCGCGGGTGGCAGCGATCGCATCGATGTCGGCCTTGTTGATGACCACCAAATCGGCGATTTCCATCACGCCCTTTTTGATGGCCTGCAAATCGTCGCCCGCATTGGGCAACTGCATCAGCACAAACATGTCGGTCATGTTGGCCACCGCTGTCTCGGACTGGCCCACACCCACCGTCTCGACGATCACCACGTCATAGCCAGCCGCTTCGCAGACCAGCATGGACTCACGGGTTTTTTCGGCCACACCACCCAAAGTGCCGCTGCTGGGGCTGGGGCGGATGTAAGCGCGCTCGTGCACGCTGAGCAACTCCATGCGGGTCTTGTCGCCCAGAATCGAGCCGCCTGACACCGTGCTCGATGGATCCACCGCCAGCACCGCCACGCGTTGGCCTTGGCCGATCAGGTACAGGCCGAGTGCCTCGATGAAGGTGGACTTGCCCACGCCCGGTACACCGCTGATGCCCAGGCGGAACGATTTGCCCGTGTGCGGCAACATGGCCGTGAGCAGCTCGTCGGCCTGAGCGCGGTGGTCGGTGCGGGTGGATTCGAGCAACGTGATGGCTTTGGCCATGGCGCGGCGCTGCCCGGCTGCGTTGCCGTGCAGGAGGCCTTGGAGCAATTCATGAGGTTTCATGCAACAGTGGCTGGTTGAACCCAGTTCTCCAACTTCAAGCCCTCAATTCGCTCAAACTCCCGCGTGTTGTTGGTCACACAAACTGCATCCAGCGCCAAGGCGTGACAACCAATTTGCAAATCGTGAATACCGATAGGTGTTCCTGCTGCCCGCAGTCGGTGGTAGTGCGAGGCGTAGATCCAGGCGGCGGACTCGTCCCAATCTTGAATCTGGAATGAACTCAGCAAATTGTGCAGCGCTTTCCTGTTCTGCTCTTTGTGTAGGCTTTTCTCAACGCCAAATGCCAACTCAGCCACAACCACAGAGGACAAGATGATTTGATCCCGCCCCACTTCTTGCATGCGCTTGAGCACATTCGCGTTGCCACGTTGCGCATAAATGATGATGTTGGAGTCCAACAGATACAAGGTCGGTGACATCAGTCCATGCTTTCGATGTCGTCAGGCAAGAGGCCACGCTCACGCTCAATTTCTTCGGGATAACCTTCAAATTGCGCCAGCGCTTTCTGCACACTTGCCCACCACTCGTCCTTGTTTCGCTTAGGCCGAAGGATGACGGTGTTGCCCACCTTCTCAATGAACACCTCGTTGGTGTCAAAGCGATAGGCTTTGGGCAGGCGCACCGCTTGGCTGCGGCCTGTCGTGAAGATTTTGGCGGTGTCTGTGAGTGCGTTCATGACGATCCCCAATTAATAGATATCAAATGATACCTACCAATCCGAGGTTTCACAAGTTCAGGCCAAAGCCTTCTTGATCTGCTCTAGCACATCTTTTGCGCTGACCGGGATGGGGGTGCCGGGGCCATAAATGCCTTTGACACCCGCTTCGTAGAGCATGTCGTAGTCCTGGCGCGGGATCACGCCACCCACGAACACGATGATGTCGTCGGCGCCCTGCTTTTTGAGCTCGGCAATGATGGCGGGCACCAAGGTTTTGTGGCCTGCAGCAAGTGTCGAGACACCCACGGCGTGCACGTCGTTTTCAATCGCTTGGCGGGCGCACTCTTCCGGCGTCTGGAACAGCGGGCCCATGTCCACGTCGTAACCCAGGTCGGCGAACGCGGTGGCCACCACTTTGGCGCCACGGTCGTGGCCGTCCTGACCCAGCTTGGAAATCATCACGCGGGGGCGACGGCCTTGCGCGTCGGCAAAGGCGGCGATGTCGGCTTTGAGCTGGTTCCAGTATTCCATGGTGTCTCCCACGTTTTCGCCGTCGTCATAAGCTGCGGCGTAAACGCCCGTGACCTTTTGTGTATCGGCGCGGTGGCGGCCAAAGGCTTTTTCAAGCGCATCAGAGATCTCACCGACGGTAGCACGCAGGCGCACGGCCTGGATGGACAGATCGAGCAGGTTGCCCTGGCCCGATTCGGCTGCGGCGCTCAGCGCGTCCAGCGCAGCCTGCACCTTGGCACTGTCGCGGCTGGCGCGGATGGCTTTGAGGCGCTCGATCTGCCCGTCGCGCACCTTGACGTTGTCGATCGACAGCGTCTCGATCGGGTCTTCTTTGGCCAGCTTGTATTTGTTCACGCCCACGATCACGTCTTTGCCCGAGTCGATGCGGGCTTGCTTCTCGGCTGCTGCGGCCTCGATCTTGAGTTTGGCCCAGCCGCTGCCCACGGCCTTGGTCATGCCGCCCATGGCCTCAACCTCTTCGATGATGGCCCAGGCCTTGTCGGCCATTTCTTGCGTCAGGCTCTCCATCATGTAGCTGCCAGCCCAAGGGTCGATCACGTTGGTGATGTGGGTTTCTTCTTGGATGATGAGCTGCGTGTTGCGCGCGATGCGCGAGCTGAATTCGGTGGGCAAGGCAATCGCCTCGTCAAACGAGTTG
>JBIKHW010000374.1:0-3392 GCA_044361935.1 Limnohabitans sp.
CCACGTTGGCGCAACAAGGCAGCGAAGAACAAGCGGTCGAAGCAGCAGACTACGAGTGGGGCCTTGAGCGGGTGATCATCGACACCCTGAGCCAGTCGGCCTTGTCCGATTTTGTGACCACGCAATCACTGCAGCCGCTGGTTGAAGCACCAGTCGTCAACCGCTTCAAGTTCAAACCCTTGGCTGCGCCCATGGTGCCCAAGGCCCCCAACTCGGTGTTTCAGCTGCACATGGCGCTCTAGGGTCTGCTAGCCTTGCGTCATCAAGGAAACGACCATGAGCACATTCAACAACCCCCAACAAACCTGGAACCAACGCTTTGCCGCCCAGCACTATGTGTTTGGCGAAGCGCCCAACACTTATTTGCAATCACAATCGGCCCACTTGGTGCCAGGCACTGCGCTGGCCGTGGCCGATGGCGAAGGCCGCAACGGCGTGTGGTTGGCCCAGCAAGGCCTGCAGGTCGATGCCTTTGATTTTTCGGAGAACGCCCTCCGCAAAGCCCGCGCCCTGGCGCAAAACCACCAAGTGGCGGTGAATTGGGTGCACAGCGATTGGCAATCGTTTGACTGGCGTCCTGCACATTACGACAACGTGGTGGGCATCTTTTTTCAGTTCGCCACACCCGAGGAGCGCAGCACCCTGTTTGCTCGCATGCTGGACAGCCTCAAGCCCGGCGGCACCCTGATCATCCAAGGCTACACACCACGCCAACTGGACTTCAACACGGGCGGCCCCGGCAAACTGGCGCATCTGTACGACGAATCCCTGATGCTGGACGCCTTCGGCGAAATGGACATCCTGGACCTGCGCACCTACGAGGCCGAGATGGCCGAAGGCACTGGCCACCACGGCATGTCGGGCCTGCTGGGCCTGACGGCGCGAAAAACCCCTCGCTAGAATGAACCACCGGGCCCGCCCAGACCACCAGAGCACTCCCATGAACAACCTGCCTGTTGATGACGCCTTGCGCATTGAATTGCACAACGAGGTCCACGCGCGACCCAGCGCACGCATCCACTTGCCAGCCTTCATCGTGCTGGTCGGTGTGTTCAACAGCGGGGTCAGCCGCGAGCAGGAATGGGAGCACCTCAAGCGCCTGCAACCTGATTTGTTGTTCGAAGAGATTCAAGGCAACTTTGTGCGCCTGCGTCTGGGCGCCTACACCCTCAAGTGGGAGCGTCACACCGAATTCACCCGCTATTCGCTGGTGCAAGCGCTGCCGAAAGGCGTGGACCTGGAGTCACAAGACACCCACCTGCTGAGCCACTTGGCCTTGCCCGATGGTTGGCTGGCCGCCATTCCCGGGCGGACCTTCGCAGCCATTGAACTCATCATGCTGCACGACGATTTGAGCGAGTCTCAAAAATCCTTGCGCAAAGCTCAGCATTGGTTTGGCGAGGACACGGTGGTGGCCTCGCGCATGGGCAACCCCGCGCACTCGCTGGTGGTGACCGACTTCCATTTGCGCTCCAGCGGCTTTGAGCGCATCATGGTGCTGGCCCCCGAATCCACCAGCGACACGCGGGGCGGGCGCATATCGCAGCGCTTGCTGGAGTTGGAAACCTACCGCCTGATGGCCCTGCGCGGTTTGCCTGTGGCCAAGGCAGTGGGCGCGCAACTGGGTCTGGCCGAGCGTGAACTGGCCGACATCACGGCAGCCTTGCAAAACAAAGCCGCACAAGACCAGACCATGCTCGACCGCCTGATCGGTCTGGCCGCCTCGGTCGAACTCATCACCGCCGAACACGCCTTTCGCTTTGCCGCCACCGCCGCCTACGACAAGCTGGTGCGTGAGCGCATCACCGAGCTGCGAGAATCACCCATCAGCGGCACCCAAACGATTGGTGAATTCATGCAACGGCGCTTGTCGCCCGCCATGGCCACCGTGGCCGCCACGGCAAAGCGCCTGTCCGACTTGTCTGAGCGCATCAGCCGCACCAGCGCCTTGCTGCGCACGCGCGTGGACATCGCAACCGAAGAACAAAACAGCCAGTTGTTGGCCAAGCTCACCAAAGGCCAAGAGCTGCAGCTGCGCTTGCAAACCACGGTGGAAGGCCTGTCGATCGCGGCCATCTCGTACTATGTCATCAGCCTCTTGCTGTACCTCGGCAAAGCCGCCAAAGCCGCTGGCCTTCCCATCCACCCCGAAATGGCCGCAGGCGCTTTTGTGCCCCTGGTGCTGTGGCTGGTGTGGCGCACCAACAAACGCATCCACGACAAACTGCGCAGTGAGGGCTGAGTCCAGGCGAATCAGCCACTTGATCTCGGCTTGCGCCGGCGCATACAGACGCAGCCAGTTGGGCAAGCTTGACCAGTGGCAGACCTGCAGATTTCACAGCGCGTTCAATGGAATCTTCAGGTAACGCTGGCCATTGTCTTCGGGTGGCGGCATGTGGCCAGCGCGCATGTTGATTTGCACCGAAGGTAGGATCAGCACGGGCATGGACAAAGTGGCATCGCGCTTTTCGCGCATGGCCACAAACTCGGCCTCGCTCACGCCTTGGTGCACATGCACATTGGCCTTTTTTTGCTCGGCCACGGTGGTCACGCATTGGGGCTGGCGGGTCTCGGGCGGGTAGTCATGGCACAAAAACAGCTCGGTGTTGTCCGGCAAACTGAGCACTTTCTGGATCGACTGGAACAACACGCTGGCACTGCCCCCGGGAAAGTCGCAGCGTGCGGTGCCGTAGTCGGGCATGAACAAGGTGTCGCCCACAAAGGCCACCTGCCGCGCAGGCTCGACGCTGGCATCTGTGACCACATAGGTCATGCACGCCGGGGTGTGGCCGGGGGTGTGCAGGGCCTGCGCCTGCAAAGCACCAATCTGAAACTTCTCGCCGTCGCTCAGCAAACGGTCGAACTGGCTGCCGTCGCGGGCAAATTCGGTGCCTGCGTTGAACAGTTTGCCAAACACGTTTTGCACCGTGGTGATGTGCGAACCAATGGCCAATTGGCCGCCCAGCTGCTTTTGCAAATAGGGCGCGGCCGACAAATGGTCGGCGTGCACATGCGTCTCCAAGATCCATTGCACACGCAGGTCCAGCGCCTTCACACGCGCCACCAACTGGTCGGCGCTGGCGGTATTGGTGCGGCCCGACTTGGGGTCGTAGTCCAGCACGCTGTCGATCAAGGCGCACTGCCGGGTGCTCAGGTCGGCCAGGATGTGGCTGAAGGTGAACGTGGCCGGATCAAAAAACGATTCGATGTGCATGTGGGCTGAACGCATGGTGACTTCCTTGGCAGTGGAACAACAAAGGTCCTTGACACCCCCTGCCGCTGGGCGGCAAGGGGGCAAGCCTTCAATTTACAGGGACTTGGTGGAGAAATACCAGTCCTTCATGGCATAACCCTCACCTTTGCGCTTGGCAATGGCTTCGGGTGTTTTGGGT
>JBIKHW010000375.1:0-3388 GCA_044361935.1 Limnohabitans sp.
GTCTTCGCCTTGTCCGGCAAAGTCCCATTCCACAAATTCGTGGTCGGCTTGGGCGCTGAAAAAACGCCACGACACGATGCCACTGGAGTCGATGAAGTGCTCCACAAAGTTGTTGGGCTCGGTCACGGCGTTGCTGATGAAAGTGGGCGCAGGCAAGTCGTTCAGGCCCTCAAAACTGCGCCCCTGCAGCAGCTCGGTCAGGCTGCGCTCCAGCGCCACCTCCAGGCGGGGGTGTGCGCCAAAGGACGCGAACACACCGCCCGTGCGCGGATTCATCAGGGTCACGCACATCACCGGGTACACACCGCCGAGCGATGCGTCTTTGACCAAGACCGGAAAGCCCTGCGCCTCCAAAGCCTCGATGCCCGCCACGATGCCGGGGTACTTCGCGAGCACTTCCTGTGGCACGTCGGGCAAGGCCATCTCGCCCTCCAAGATCTCGCGCTTGACGGCCCGCTCAAAAATCTCCGACAAGCACTGCACCTGCGCTTCAACCAGCGTGTTGCCCGCGCTCATGCCGTTGCTCACGAACAAGTTTTCCACCAAGTTGGAAGGGAAGTACACCACCTCACCGTCGGACTGGCGCACATAGGGCAGCGCACAAATGCCGCGCGAGGGGTTGCCCGAGTTGGTGTCGAACAGGTGCGAGGCCTTGAGTTCGCCGTCGGGGTTGTAAATGGCCAAGCAATGCTTGTCCAACAAGCCTTTGGGCAGCGCGTCGCGCTTGCCAGGCTGGAACCAACGCTCTTGCGGGTCGTGCACGAAGTCGGCTTGCGCCAAGTCTTCGCCAAAAAACACGCCCGCGTAAAAGTGGTTGTTGTTCAGCCGTTCGATGTATTCGCCCAGCGCCGAGGCCAAGGCGCTCTCTTTGCTAGAGCCCTTGCCGTTGGTGAAGCACATGGGCGAATGCGCGTCGCGGATGTGCAGCGACCAGACGTTGGGCACCAGATTGCGCCACGACGCGATCTCGATCTTGATGCCCAAATTGGCCAACACCGCCGTCATGTTGGCGATGGTCTGCTCCAGCGGCAAGTCCTTGCCCGCAATGCGGGTCTGCGCCTGCGCATCGGGGCTCAGGGAGAGCAAGGCCTGCGCGTCAGCGTCCAGGTTGTCCACCGCCTCAACGATGAAAGTGGGGCCCGCTTGAATCGCCTTTTTGACCGTGCAGCGGTCAATCGATCGCAAGATGCCTTGGCGGTCTTTGTCCGACATGTCGGCCGGCAACTCCACCTGGATTTTGATGGTCTGCAGGTAGCGGTTGTCGGGGTCGACGATGTTGTTTTGCGACAGGCGAATGTGCTCGGTGGAGATGCCACGCGTCTCGCAATACAGCTTCACAAAATAAGCGGCACACAAAGCCGAAGACGCCAAAAAATAATCAAACGGCCCCGGCGCCGAGCCATCGCCCTTGTATCGAATGGGCTGATCGGCCAGCACGGTGAAATCGTCAAACTTGGCCTCCAAGCGCAGTTTGTCGAGAAAGTTGACTTTGATTTCCATGCAGCAGTTCCAAAAAAATTCGCTCACGGCGGGGCGACTGGTGTGTCATTCAACAGCCAAGGCCGCAGGCCCGGCACAGGGGCCTCAACCCCAGAGTTTTTTTAGCCGAGCGTCCCGCCCACAACTCAATCGGTAGTAGATGTAGCGCATCTCGTTCTTCTTGTAGTAATCCTGGTGGTAGTCCTCAGCCAGATAAAACGCAGAACTTGGTGCCAGTTCCGTATGTATGGTGGTGAAGCGGCCGCTGCTGATCAGGGCGTCACGACTGGCCTCGGCGACGTTGCGTTCCGCCTCATTTTGCCAATAGATGCCGCTACGGTAATGGGCGCCCACGTCACAAAACTGCTGGTCTTTGACGGTCGGGTCGATGTGCCGCCAAAAGTAGTCGACCAACTGCTTGTAACTCACTTGGCTGGGGTCGTACAGCACCCTCACCGCCTCGGTATGGCCCGTGTTTCCGGCGCTGACTTGCGCATACGTGGGCTTAGGGGTTTTGCCTGCGGTGTAGCCCGAATCAACGGCCAAAACACCGGTCAGTTTTTCAAAGTCTGCTTCGATGCACCAGAAACAGCCACCGGCAAACAAGGCGTAAGCCATGGGCTTGCCATTGACTACGGGTGCAGCTTCCACCTCGGTGGGCATGGTCAGGGCAGCGGGTGCTTGACCAGCGCTGGACGGCACGGTGGGCGAGCAAGCAGCCAACAAAAGCGCGCCGACAGTCAGTGCCACGGCGAACCAACGCAGGGGCCGCAAAACAGGGGGGCTATTCATGATCACGTCCTCAAAGCGGGGAGCGTTTGGCCTTCTGGCACAAACGCCAAGGCCACACCGTTGTTGCAAAAGCGCTTGCCCGTGGGCTTGGGCCCGTCGTTAAACACATGGCCGTGGTGCCCGCCACAGCGGGAACAGTGGTATTCGGTGCGCGGGTAGATGAGCTTGTAATCGGTGGTGGTGCCCAAAGCATTTGGCAAGCCTTGGAAAAAACTGGGCCAACCCGTGCCGCTCTCGTATTTGTGTGCCGCGCTGAACAAGGGTAAGTTGCAGGCCACACACACAAAGGTGCCAGGCCGCTTTTCGGCATTGAGCGGGCTGCTGCCCGGGCGCTCGGTGCCGTGCTCAAACAGCACTTCATACGCACTCGGCGAGACCAACTTGCGCCACTCAGCTTTGGTTTTATTGAGGGGAAAGGTGGCCGCTGCCGCACTCATGGGCACCGTGGCGCTGGCCAGCCAAGCAGAGAAGATTTTGAACATGTTGCGTCGTTTCATGTGATTGACCTGGTTGGTTGATGAAACACTGGGCTTCATGAATCCATTCGTACGGGAAGGCGGAAAGTTACAGAGCGATCTGCATTGGCAGCTTGATTGTCGTGTTTTTTGACGCTGTAAGGGCTTGATCCTCTTCCCTCAGCATCACTGCTCTCTCAGGGCAAGGATTTGGCGCTGTCAAGTTGTCATGCCAATCAACACTGACACGTCAACGCCATCCGCGAACTGGCTCAAACCTAACAACGCCACCATAAGTCGCCGTTGTTCATTCCCGATCCAAATCTTCGTTTGAAGACCCACTTAAAAGACCATTAAATTATTACTTATAATTTAATATTTATTTTTTTGGGGTGATCTAAGCATGAAAAAATCAAACACTCCAGTCGCGCTTCTCAGCGCTCTGGGACTGTGCGCCACCACCGCCATGGCTAACCCAGCAGAACAACTGCAAAAAGCAGTGAAAACCGGTGGACAGGCCAGTAGCAATGCCGCCGCCAGCGCAGGGCACAGCTTGGCCGCTACCGGTCAATTGGCATCAGGCGTTGTCGCCACACCATTGCTAGCGAGTGGCGCCATCGCCGTCGGTGTGGGCAGTGCTGCTGTGCAAGCAGGCGGCGCGA
>JBIKHW010000070.1:0-10989 GCA_044361935.1 Limnohabitans sp.
AGATCAGCAACCACCCGGAGCTGATCCGCCGCTTGGGCGTGATCGCCATGAACGCCATGATCGAAGCGGACATTTACGGCAACGTCAACTCCACCCACATCATGGGCTCGTCCATCATGAACGGCATCGGCGGCTCGGGCGACTTTGCGCGCAACGGTTATTTGTCGATCTTCATGACCCCCTCGCTGGCCAAGGGGGGCAAGATCTCGTGCATCGTGCCCATGGTCTCGCACCATGACCACACCGAGCACGATGTGCAGGTCATCGTGACCGAGCACGGCCTGGCCGACCTGCGTGGTCTGGCCCCCACGCAACAGGCCGAGCGCATCGTGCAGCAGTGCGCGCACCCGCGCTTTCGGCCTGCTTTGCGCGACTACATGGCCCGCGCCCGGCGCAGCGGGGCGGGCTTGCACACCCCCCACCTGCTCGACGAGGCACTGAGCTGGCACAGCCGCTACGTGAAAACCGGGCAAATGTGAAGGCGGGCGCCGTGCAAACATCGGCTGGCTGCGTGCAAAATCTTGTCTGGCTCATCACCCCATCCATCCCGCCCAGCAGGACGCCCACATGCCCATGTTCGTCGACACATCGCCACCCGGCAGCTGCATTTTTTGCAAGCTGGTGGCCAAGGCAATCCCCGCCGCCATCGTTTTTGAAGACGCGCAAACCCTGGCCTTCATGGACCTGGGCCAGGTCAACCCCGGCCATGTGCTGGTGGCCAGCAAGCGCCACGCGGCCAACTTGCTGGAACTGACCGCCGACGAGGCCGCCGCCGTGATGCGCACCGCCCACCATGTCGCCCGGGCCGTGATGGCCAGCTTTGACCCACCTGGTCTGACCTTGCTACAAGCCAACGGCAAAGAGGGGGACCAGACTGTGTTTCACTTCCACATGCACGTGGTGCCGCGTCACGCGGGCGACGGCATTGCCCTGTCCTGGCCCCGCAAGGACCCTCCTCGCGAAGTGCTAGTGGACCACGCCCAGCGGTTGCGACAGGCTATGGCCAGCCCAGCTCAGCGGACGCTCTGACGCAAAGTCCGGCTGAGCAAGATCACCGGGATCAAGCCCACCAGCACCAGCGCCAAGGATGGCAGCGCGGCCTCGCCCAAACGCTCGTCGCGCGCCAGCTGGTAGGCCACCACGGCCAGCGTGTCGCTGTTGAAGGGGCGCAGCACCATGGTCGCGGGCAGCTCCTTCATCACGTCCACAAACACAAGCAAGGCGGCGGCGATGGTGGTTCGTTGCAGCAGTGGCGCGTGCACCCGGCGCATCAAGCCCCAGCCGGTCACACCCAGCATGCGGGCGGAATCGTCCAGACTGGCCGGAATGCGCGCATAGCCGCTTTGCACCGACTGCAAAGCCACTGCACAAAAGCGCACCAAATACGCCCAGACCAGGCCGAGTGATGTGGCCGTGATCCAGGCCCCTGCCGACGAGGCAGGCCAGGTTTGCTGAATCCAGCCCACGGGCAAGAGCAAACCCACCACCACCACCGCACCCGGAATGGCATAACCCAAGCCCACCAGCTGGATCGCGCCCTCGCTGATGCGGTCAGCCCGGGTGCGCACACTGAAAGCCAGCGCCAACGCCACGCCCACCGCCAGCACCGCCGTGATGGCGCCCAGGCGCAAGCTGGTCCAGGCCCACTGGCCAAAACGCTCCCAGGGCATCTCGGTCGTCTCGCCCAAAAAGGCCCTGAGCATGATGAGCACGGGCAAGACAAAGCCCAACAAAACTGGCAAGCCACAAACGCTCCACGCCAGCACGCGGCGCATGCCGTGCAGCTGCATCGGCTGCGCCTCGGCCGAGCCCTGGCGCGAGCCGCGCCCTTGGTTGAAGCGCATGCGCTTTTGGGCGCGTTGCTCCAGCTGCAGTAAGACCACCACCACGGCCAAGAGCACCGTGGCCAGTTGGGCCGCTGCAATGCGGTTGTCCATGGACAGCCAGGCCTTGTAAATGCCCGCCGTGAAGGTCTGGATGCCAAAGTAGCTGGACACGCCAAAGTCGGCCAAAGTTTCCATGAGCGCCAGCGCCACCCCTGCCGCCACGGCGGGTCGGGCCAGTGGCAAGGCGATTTCACGGATGCGGCGGGACAGTGGTGCCCCCAGCAGGCGGGCCGCTTCCATCAAGCCCGAAGCCCGCTCGACCAAAGCGGTGCGGGCCAGCAAATACACATACGGGTAAAGCGAGAGCGTGAACACCAGTGCCGCGCCCCAGACGCTGCGCACATCGGGCCACAAACGCCCTTGCAGGCCCAGTGCCTCACGCAAAGCCACCTGCAGCGGCCCGCTGAACTGCAAAAAGTCGGTGTAGGCGTAAGCCACCACATAGGCCGGCATGGCCAGTGGCAAGAGCAGTAGCCATTCAAAAACGCCGCGCCCCGGAAAATCAAACAACGTGACCAACGCCGCAGTGGCCAAACCCAGCACCGTCACGCCCACCGCCACCATGAGGCACAGGCCCAGTGTGGTCAGCGCGTAATCGGGCAGCACAGTGGCGGCCATCTCGCGCAAGATGCTGGCGCTCTCGCCACTCCACTGCAGCCACGAGCCGAGCACAGCCAGCACCGGCAAGGCCAAAGCCAGCGCCAGCAGGGCAAAGAGCAAAGAGGGGAGACCCGATAAACGGCGGGCCAAAGTGGTCAGCATAGGCGTGGATTGTAGGAGCGCCAAACAACCTGCCTACAATCTTGAACATGTTTCTAGAACTGCGTCAACTCGACATTCAATACCCCGGCAGCACCACACCAGCCGTGCAGCGGGTTAACCTGGGCCTGCGCTCGGGTGAAATTGGCGTGTTGATCGGCCCATCCGGTTGCGGCAAGACGACTTTGCTGCGCGCGGTGGCGGGGCTTGAGCCTGTGTCAGGGGGGCAAATTTTGCTGTCCGACCGAGTGGTCAGTGAGCAAGGCCACACCGAACCGGCCGAGCGCCGACGCATTGGCATGGTGTTTCAGGACTACGCGCTATTTCCACACATGGACGTGGGCCGCAACGTGGGCTTTGGGCTGGAACACCTGGCCAAGGCCGAACGCAAAAAACGCGTGGCCGAGGTGCTGGAGCTGGTGGGGCTGGCGGGTTCTGACCAGCGCTTCCCTCACGAACTCTCAGGCGGCCAGCAGCAGCGCGTGGCCTTGGCCCGTGCGCTGGCGCCCAAACCCGACCTGCTGTTGCTGGACGAGCCGTTTTCCAACCTGGACATCGACCTGCGCGAGCGCCTGGCCCACGAGGTGCGCAACATTCTCAAGGCCGCCAAGGCCACAGCCCTGCTTGTCACGCACGACCAGTTCGAAGCCTTTGCCATTGGCGACGTGATCGGGGTGATGAACGAAGGTCAGCTGCACCAGTGGGACGACGCCTACAGCCTCTACCACCGCCCGGCCACGCGATTTGTGGCCGACTTCATTGGTCACGGCGTTTTCACGCCCGCCACGCTGCGCGAAGTGGACGGGCACATTCTGGTCAGCACCCCGGTGGGCGAGTTGCGCGACGTGGCCGAATGTCCCCTGCCCTGCGCTTTTGAAGGTGGCGAATGCGATGTGCTGCTTCGGGCCGATGACATCGTGCACGACGATGACGCCCCAGTGAAGGCTGAAATCATCCGCAAGGCTTTTCGGGGCTCAGAATTTTTGTACACCTTGCGCCTGGCCAGTGGCGATTTGTTGATGGCGCATGTGCCCAGCCACCACGACCACAAGTTGGGCGAATGGATTGGCATTCGGGCCGAGGTGGACCATGTGGTCACGTTCAACCGCGCTTGCCCTGTAGC
The DNA here is from genome assembly GCA_044361935.1 of Limnohabitans sp. Lineage (GTDB taxonomy): Bacteria > Pseudomonadota > Gammaproteobacteria > Burkholderiales > Burkholderiaceae_C > Limnohabitans_A. The sequence goes on from JBIKHW010000070.1 coordinate 3,769, forward strand.
TGACCGCGATCTTTGCCAAATGCCTTGTGCCAAAGCCGAAGCCTGCGAGCACATAGATCCAAAGTATCAAACCATTAAATTTACATAATAAGTAAATATTTTATTTTTCTTTTGAAATAAAATATTACGAGGCAGTCACTCACACTAGACCCACGCCGGTCTGTTTATCCTGTGAGAGGCTCGTCCGGCCTCCTCCATAAAGCGCACCTTCAACACCGGAGTTAGTCCGGTTTTTAATGGCTTATCGCGACTTTCACCTTGTCGTGATATGACAAAATTCATCTTTTAAGAATTCTTTCAGACTCTTCTTCTAAAAAATATCTTTACTGACATGCAATGAAAATGTAAATTACACCAAAAATACGAAACAAAGTTGGTGAAATGATGATTTTAAGATTTTTTTCAAATGAAGAACCTGCTTCATTGACCGAGGCCAGGGGGAGAGCTGAATTTTCCAATTTCCGGCATGTGGTTTTGTCCGCGCCACCTCGCGTGGCGCAGGATCACGGAGCACGCGACATGGAGCCTTGGGCTTTGCAAGACATCAACGGGACCTGCACGCCAAAGGGTAATGCCTCCGCTTTAAGCACCCAGCCGAGTTGGCTGAAAAAACGCCACATCTTGTGGCTTTTATTGATTTTGGTGCTTATGCATTTATCTCAATTGATGGCCAAAAACGACGACCAGCGGGGCAACTGGGTACCGCCGATTGAGCCCCCTGGCTCAGTGATCGTGACCTCGCTGAGCAAGGACTCTGCCCGTCAGCAGTCTGCGAACGGGGCGTCAGATGCCTCGCAGCGCCAGGCCATACCTGCGCCAGCCATCACAACCACCCGTGAGCAGTCCCCACAAGCCAGCGGCACAGAAGCGGCACTGCGCCAGGCCATTCAACAATGGAGCCAAACTTGGAGTGCACAGAACATGGCCTCCTATCTGGGCATGTACGCCAGCGATTTCGTCCCATCCAAGGGATTAAGCCGCCCGGCCTGGGTCCAACAGCGCACGCAGCGCATCACCAGCAAAAAAAGCATTCAACACGAGATCCAAAATCTGACCCTCCAGATCCAAGGCAGTCAGGCCACCGTGCGTTTCACGCAGATCTACCAGGACGAGCGCCTGCGCGCAAGCGACCGCAAGACCATGCATTGGATGTGGCGCCAAGGCCAATGGCAAATTACCCGTGAAACCACGGAACCATGATCCGGTCCCCTGAAGATTGAATTGCCCTTCTGTTTGTCGGGCCTGCGTTTTTTATGGGGGCCGACTCAGGGAGCATCCCGCAGGGCCATGATGTCCCGGCGCAAATCCTGCGCCCAGGCACGGCGATCACGGCCGTTGGCCACTTGGAGCTCGCCAAAGTGCACCACCGCCTCAATGCGGCTGGACATCAGAGTCCGCCACATGGAGCCAATCAGCGTGTCGTCGCCGATGTAACAAGGCGCAAAGCTCAGCGCACCGGTTTGGGCATCGATGAACTTCAGCGACATGGGCTGCACTGGCGCTTCGGCCTGGATGGCCGCCTGGATCAGGTTGGCGTGAAAGGGCAGCAACTCGCGGCCATCGCTGGTTGTGCCTTCGGGAAACACTGCCACCACATCACCATTCTTCATGGCATCGGCCATGTCCTTGACCATGCGCAGCGCGTCTTTGCGGCTGGTGCGCTCGATGTACAGCGTGCCCGCACCCGTGGCCAGCATGCCCACCAGCGGCCAGTCGCGGATGTCGGATTTGGAGACAAAGCGGCAGTGCCGCGCGGCGTGGATGACCAAGATGTCGAGCCACGAGATGTGGTTGGCCACCATGAGCGCGGGGCCACTGGCAACGGGCTGACCCAAGACGCGCAGGTGAATGCCCCACAAGGCCAGAAACTGCAAGGCCCAGGCTTGCACGCGCATTTCGCGCTGCTCGGGTGTCAGCTGTGGAAAGCGCACATAAATGGTCCACATGCCCACGAGCACATGCCACAGGCCGCGCAGGAATTTCCAGATGGCGCTCAGGACCGTCATGCGCAGCGTGCCTCAGCTCAAGCGGCTTCGAACGCCACTTGCCCGCCCACCACCGTGGCCAGCACGCGGCCAGGCAGCTCGTAACCCGAAAACGGGGTGTTCTTGCCTTGGCTGCGCAACGATGCATCGGTCACCAACCAGTGGCCTTCGGTGGACAACACACACACATCGGCCACGCCGCCCACGGCCAGGTGGCCCACCGAGTCCTGCAGACTGCCCAGGGTGGTGCCCAACACACGGGCCGGGTTAGCCGTGATGCGCGAGAGCACTTGGGCCACGGGCAGTCCTGCATCCTGACCCCATTTGAGTGCCAAACTCCACAGCAGCTCCATGCCCGTGGCACCGGGCTCGGCTTCGGCAAAAGGCAAGGCCTTGGCATCGGCATCCACCGGGGTGTGGTCGGAGACCAGCACGTCCAGGGTGCCATCGGCCAGGCCCGAACGCAGCGCATCGCGGTCGCGCTGCTGGCGCAGCACGGGCGTCAGGCGAGCGCGGCTGTCAAAGTAGCCCATGTCGGCGTCGGTCAGGTGCAGCGAATTGATGCTCACATCGGCCGTGATGGGCAGACCCTCGGCCTTGGCCTTGCGGATCAAATCAACCCCTTGGGCGCTGCTGATGCGGCACAGGTGCACGCGGGCTTGGGTGGAGCGAACCAGCTCGAAGATGGTGTGCAAGGCAATGGTTTCGGCAGCCACCGACACGCCCGACAAACCCATGCGGGTGGCCAAAGCACCGCTGGCGGCCACGCCCTTGCCCAAGTGCAGCTCTTGGGGACGCAACCAAACCGTGTAGCCAAAGGTGCTGGCGTATTGCAAAGCGCGTTGTAGCACTTGGGTGCTGGGGATCGGCACCTCGGCCTGGCTGAAGCCCACGCAACCGGCATCGGTCAGCTGCACCATTTCAGTCAGTACCTCGCCCTTGAGGCCCACGGTGAGTGCGCCCAAAGGCAACAGTCGGGCCTGGTGCAGTTTTTCGGCGCGGTAACGCAGCATCTCGACCAGACCGGGCTCGTCCAGCACCGGCTCGGTGTCGGGCGGGCAGACCAGACTGGTCACACCACCGGCCACGGCTGCGGCCATTTCGCTCTCGAGCATGCCCGCGTGTTCCTGGCCGGGCTCGCGCAAACGCGCCGCCAGGTCCACCAGGCCCGGGGCCACGATGCAGCCCTTGGCGTCGATCACGCGGTTGGGACTGAAGTCGGGGGGCACTTGGCCCATGGCCACGATGCGTCCGGCAGCGATGGCCACATCGCCGGTTTGGTCGTAGCCGCTGGCCGGGTCGATCACGCGGCCGTTTTGAATGAGGAGTTTCATCGTGTGTTTCCTGATCGGCTTGGGATTACGCGACGTTACCCGCCACGATGCTCATCACCGCCATGCGCACCGCGATGCCAAAGGTCACCTGCGGCAAGATCACGCTTTGTTGGCCATCGACCACCGCCGAGTCGATCTCGACCCCGCGGTTGATCGGGCCGGGGTGCATGACGATGGCGTCGGGCTTGGCCAGTTGCAGTTTTTCGGGCGTGAGGCCAAAGCTCTCGAAATATTCTTGGCTCGAGGGCAACAGTGCGCCACTCATGCGCTCGTTTTGCAGGCGCAGCATGATGACCACGTCACAACCTTGAATGCCTTCTTCGAGATTGTTGAAGACGCGCACACCCATCTGGGCCATGTCGGCGGGCACCAGCGTTTTGGGGCCGACCACACGCACTTCGGCGCAGCCGAGTGTGGTGAGCGCATGGATGTCCGAGCGGGCCACACGCGAGTGCAGCACATCGCCCACGATGGCCACGGTGAGGTTGGAGAAGTCTTTTTTGTAGTGCCGGATGGTGTACATGTCCAGCAGCGCCTGGGTGGGGTGGGCGTGGCGCCCATCACCGGCGTTGACCACATGCACATGCGGCGCCACATGCTGGGCGATCAGGTAGGGCGCACCCGACTCGCTGTGGCGCACCACAAAAATGTCGGCAGCCATGGCGCTCAGGTTGGCGATGGTGTCGAGCAGCGACTCGCCCTTGCTGGCCGAAGAACGGGCGATGTCGAGCGTGTAGACGTCGGCCGACAAGCGGGTGGCCGCGATGTCGAAGGTGGTGCGGGTGCGGGTGCTGTTCTCGAAGAACAGGTTGAACACGCTCTTGCCGCGCAAAAGGGGCACCTTCTTGACCTCGCGGTCGCTCACGCTCACAAAGCCCTGAGCAGTGTCCAGGATGTGCGTCAGGATGTCCTTGGACAGGCCTTCGGTGGAGAGCAGGTGGATCAGCTCGCCGTTCTTGTTGAGTTGGGGGTTGTTGCGTTTGTAGAGCATGTTGTTTTCACCTTGATCAGGCTTTGTTCTCCACTTCAAAACTGAATCGACCCGCCTCATCGCGGGCCAGCGCCAGCGATTGGGTCTCGGGCAGGGTCACACGGGCAGCGGCGTAATCGGCCTGAATCGGCAGCTGTCGCCCGCCCCGGTCCACCAGCACGGCCAGCTGCACGCGGGCGGGGCGGCCATAGTCAAAAATCTCATTCAACACGGCGCGAATGGTGCGACCGGTGTAGAGCACGTCGTCGAGGACCAGGATGTCGGCGCCATCGACCTCGAAAGGCAGGCTGGTTTGGCCACCTGCCGACAAGCCGCGTTGGGCAAAGTCATCACGGTGCATGACCGAAGACACCTGACCCGCTTCGCCAGTCAAGTCCAGGTCGCGTTGCAGGCGCTGGGCCAGCCAGGCGCCGCCCGAGGTGATGCCCACCAGGCGGGTGTTGGCTGTGCACAGGCTGCGTACCCCGCGCAGCAGCTCCAGGTACAGGGCCTCGGCATTGAGGGCGAGTGCGCTCATGGCAAGCTCCTTAAAAATTGTTCAAGAATGATCGCGGCGGCGGCGGCATCGGCGTCTTTTGCGCCATAGGAATGCGCCTCGGTCGTGGTGTAACGCTCATCGACCTCATAGACCGCGAGGCCAAAGCGGCCGCGCAGCTGGCGACCAAACTTGCGGGCACGCACGGTGTTCTCGTGTTCCCCGCCATCGGGGTGTGTGGGCACGCCGATCACCAGCGCATCGGGCTGCCATTCCTTGATGCGTTTGGCGATGTGCTCAAAACGGGCATCGCCCTCGGCGGCGATGGTGCCTTGCGGCGTGGCCGACTTCATCAGGCGGTTGCCCACGGCCACGCCGGTGCGCTTGAGGCCGTAATCAAAGGCCAGAAAACTCTGGTGGGTAGCGGGGACGGTGTTTTCGGGTGCGCTGCTCATGCGTGCCCCGCGTCAGGCGAGAGCATCCAGCTTTTCAGGCCCAACAGGTCCAAGGCGCGGTCATAGCGCTCGGCCATGGGCACCTCAAAAATCACACTGGCCGAGGCGGGCACAGTGAGCCACGTGTTCTCACCCAGCTCGGATTCGAGTTGTCCTTCACCCCAGGATGCATAGCCCAGCGTCACTAGCACCCTTCGAGGCCCGACCCCGGAGGACAGAGCTTCGAGCACATCCCTGGAGGTGGTCATCTCCAAACCGCCCGGTATGCTGAGGGTGGAGGCGTAGACAGGCCCTTCTTGCTGCGACTTGTCCAAGAGCGAGGGCTCGTGCAACACAAATCCGCGCTCGGTCTGCACAGGGCCGCCATGGCCAACGGGGCTTTCCATCAAATCTTCGCGGCGCAGGGGCAAGTCCACCTTGTCAAACAAGTGGCGCATGCTGATGTCAGCGGGTTTATTGATGATCAGCCCCATGGCCCCACGGGGGCTGTGTTCGCACATGTAGATGACGCTGCGGGCAAATGTCTCGTCCTCCAACCCGGGCATGGCGATCAGGAAATGATGCTTGAGGTCAATGGAGGCAGAATCGGCGGTCATGCATCGATTTTAGCGGCCTCGTTTCTGCGAACGGGATCCAGGGTGCATTGTTTGACTCCAACCGGCATACCCCGATGAAAACCCCTTTTTCTTGTGGCCTGGTCTGGCTGCGGCGCGACCTGCGTGTGAGTGACCACGCGGCCCTGCACCAGGCCTTGAAGCACTGCCAGCGTGTGCATGTGGCGTTCGTGTTCGACACCGAGATTTTGGACGTCCTGCCCCGTGCCGACCGCCGGGTCGAGTTCATCCGCGAGGCGCTGGTCGAGGTGGATGAGCGCTTGCGCGAGTTGGCAGGCCACCCCCAGGCTGGCCTGATTGTTCGCCACGGCGTGGCCAAGGACAAAATCGTCAAGCTGGCCCAGCACCTGCAGGCGCAGGTGGTGTTTGCCAACCACGACGACGAGCCCCTGGCGCTGGCCCGGGACATCCAGGTGCGCGGCCACTTGGCCGATCACGGCATCGTGCTGCACACCTACAAGGACCATGTGGTGTTTGAGCGCAACGAGGTGCTGACGCAGATGGCCAAGCCCTTCAGCGTGTTCACGCCCTACAAAAATGCCTGGTTGAAGAAAATCACGCCCGACGACCTGCAGGCTTTCGAAGTCGCCTCCCTGGCCGGTCGCTTGGCCCCCCGCCCCGACGATCTGGCGCAGCCAGTGCCCAGCTTGGCCGACATGGGTTTTGAGCCCACCAACCTGCAGGCCCTGAAAATTCCCACGGGCGAGTCGGGCGCTCAGGCCTTGCTGCAAGACTTTTTGACCCGCATTGACCAGTACGAAGACACACGCAACTTCCCCGCTGTCAAAGGCCCCAGTTATTTGAGTGTGCATTTGCGCTTTGGCACGGTGTCGATTCGCCAGCTGGCCCGCGAGGCGCACCCGCGCATGCTGGCAGGCAGCGTGGGGGCCAGCGTGTGGCTGTCAGAGCTGATTTGGCGCGACTTTTATGTGCAGGTGCTGCACAACTTTGCCCATGTGGGCCGCGGCCAAAGCTTCAAATCCGAGTACGACGCCATTGAATGGGAGCACGGCCCACACGCCCACAAACTGTTCAACGCCTGGTGCGAAGCCCGCACCGGCTACCCGCTGGTGGACGCAGCCATGCGCCAGATCAACCAGACGGGCTATATGCACAACCGCCTGCGGATGGTGGTGGCGAGCTTTTTGGTGAAAGATTTGGGCATCGACTGGCGTTGGGGCGAGAAGTACTTCGCCACCCACCTGAACGACTTCGATTTATCGGCCAACAACGGCGGCTGGCAGTGGGCCAGCTCCAGCGGGTGTGACGCGCAGCCGTACTTTCGCATCTTCAACCCGATCAGCCAAAGCGAAAAATTTGACCCCGAGGGCAAATTCATCCGCCGCTATGTGCCGGAATTGGCGGAC
>JBIKHW010000376.1:0-3358 GCA_044361935.1 Limnohabitans sp.
GACTGCGTTTTGGCCCAAGCCACAAACTCCGAGACGTTGTTGGCGGGCACGTTGGCGGCGTTCACAGCCAAGACCAAAGAGGCGCCCAGAAAACCGGTGACCGGCTTGAAACTCTTTTCAGGATCGTAGGGGAGTTTGGAGAAGGTGTAGGGGTTGATGGTCAACATGCTGGTGTTGGACAACAACAAGGTGTAGCCATCGGGGGGCGCTTGCATCACGGCTTGTGCCGCAATGATGCCGGAGCCCCCGGGTTTGTTGTCGACGATGATGGGCTGACCCGTGTTTTTCTTGAATTCTTCCGCGACCTGGCGCAAGGCGTTGTCCAAGGTGTTGCCGCCCGCAAACGGCACCACCACCCGCACCGGACGGTCCGGAAAGTTTTGGGACCAAGCGGGCAGAGTCAGGCTCATCAGGCAAGCAGCGGCAGAGGTCCAAATCCATTGACGTTTGTTCATCGTTGTCTCCATCATTGTTTGAGTCAAAAAAATCACGCCAACATCTGGCGCAAGTGATGTGCCACCTGGTCGGCTTGTTCTCTGGGCAGCATGTGACCGGAGTCCTCGACGATTTGGCAGAGCGCATGGGGGATCAAGTTCGATAGCTCTTGAATCAGTTCTGGTGGGGTGACCCGGTCCCATTGGCCGCACAGGAGGCGGACCGGGCAAGTCAAACGGCCCAACATGGCGCGGTGGTCGCGGCGGGCCATGATGGCCCGTGTTTGCCGGATGGCTACCTCGCTGCCCAAGTCGAGCATCATTTGACGCAATTCTTGCGTCAAGGCTTCATTGGCCCGGTAGGTGCTCCATTTGAGAATGCCTTCGACCACTTTGGGAAAGTCTGTTTGCATGGCCTCGATGGTCTTTTGCCGCATCGCCATGCCCTCCGGGGACTCGGGGCGCGCAGAAGTGGACAAAAAGGCCACGCCATGCAGGGGGTGGGCCATTTGGCTGAGCATTTCCATGACCACATAACCGCCCATGGAAAAACCCGCCAGCAGCACGGGCGTGTCCACAGCACTTGCATCCACCAGCCGCCAGGCATCATGGGCCATGTCCGTCAGGCTGCTTTGGGTGCGTACCTGGGCCACACGCACTTGGGCCACGTCGTCGAGTTTGGCGGCGACTTGCGCCCAAATGCGCTTGTCGTTGAGCATGCCGGGCACCAGCAAAAGAACGGGTTTCATAAGGCAGACCTTGCGCCATTTTGTATGGATGCTTCGGGCGTGGCAGCAGAAGCGAAAAAACGTTCACGCAGCGCCCGCTTGAGCACTTTGCCCACGGGGTTGCGCGGCAACTCATCGACCAGCAGTAGCTGCTCGGGCCATTTGAAGGCCGCCACTTGCTTGACGTTTTTGAAATGTTCAACCAATGCCTGCAGGCTCAAGCTTTGACCTGGTTGGGGCACGACCACAGCGCAAACACGCTCGCCCATCGTGGGATCGGGTGCGCCAATCACAGCCGCATCCCGAACTTGGGGGTGGCTCATGATGAGACCCTCGATTTCCTCAGAAGAGATGTTCATGCCACCTCGAATCACGATGTCCTTTTGTCTGCCTGCATAGCGGTAGAACTGATGCTGATCACCAGCAATTTCAAACAGGTCACCGGTTCGGTAAAAGCCTTGTTCATCAAAGGCCCGTGCGGTGAGTTCGGGGGCTTTGAAGTAACCGCTGAAAATGGTAGGCCCTTTGAATCGCAATTCGCCGATGCGCCCGGGGGCATCGATGTCTTGGCTGTTGTCGATGTCTACAAGGCGCGTCTGTATTTTGCGTGAGACTTGCATCTTCCAGTCAAAGCCTGGCACACCCATGCGGGGGAAATACAAGGCGCGTTGGCTTCGCATGGGCATGTCGAGCGGCGAAGCGCTCAGCGCAGCGCCCTCGTTGGAGCCGAAGTAGTTGATGACCTCGATGTCGAATTGGCGTTTCATTTCCTCGACCATCCACTCCGACAAGGGGCCACCACCCGAGCCAACACTTTTGAGGCGTGAAAAGTCCACACCTTGCATTTTTTCGGGTTGCTTGAGCAACAAGTTGAGCACGGCGGGAGCGGCCACGCTGTAGTCCATGGGGTGTTCGCGCAGCTGGGTCACAAACACATCCAGGTCAAAGGGGTGGTGGTGGTGCAGCGTGCCGCCCACAATCAGCCAAGATGCCAGACTGACCGATACCCCGGCCATGTTGACAAATGGAAAGGGGATCAGCAATTGCGCGCCCTGCCTCAGTTGTCCTGCATCGCTCACAGATTGCCCGGCGATTAGCCACTCGTTGTGGTTGCGTGGCACGCCCTTGGCCCGGGCCTCGGTGCCCGAGGTCCAGCAGATGGTGAGCACGTCGTGGGCGGTGACGCCGCTACTGCGCATGTGCGTGAGCAGCCGTTCGTGATCCCAGGCGGGAGTGGCTGCCCAGGCGGTGGTCATGGCCATCACGCCTTCAGGTGGAGCATTCCCCAAAGACCAGATCTGCTCCAGCCCTGCAAACTGGTGGGCATGGTCTTTCCAGGCTTGGGCACATGCGTAGTGGCCCACTTGGGCCGTGGTGATGCCCAGCTTGGCGCTGGTGGTCTCAAACACATGATTCAATTCGTGCGCCCGATATTGGACCGGAACCGGAGACACCACAATGCCGCTGAGTGCGCAGGCGAGGTAAATAGCGTGCAGCTCGACGCAGTTGGGCAATTGCACCACGATGATGTCGTCTTTGCGCAGACCATGGGCATGCAGCAAAGCGGTCAAGCGGCCCACTTGTTCCAGCAAGTCTTGCCAGCGCCAGCGCAAGGGGGCCTCGCCCGTGATGGCCTGGCGATTGGGGGGGTCCAGCACGGCCCAAGCCTGCGGCTGGCGTTGGGCGGTTTGAATGAACAAATCACCCAGCGTGGTGTCACCCCACCAACCCCGAGCGGTGTAGTCTTCGATCAATTGTTGCGATACCAGAACCATGTTCACTTCCAGCGATCAAGGGTCTTTTGGCTCACAAAGGTGGCATGAAAGCCATGAGGAATGCGCCTGGGCATGATGATTCGGGCCACCGGGCCTTCGCACATCCTGGCGCCTTTTGCATCGAAAATTTGAATCTCGGAGCGCTGATCAATGGGGTTCCAGGCCAAAGTGATCAGGTAACCATCGTCTTCGGACTGTGCGTTGTCGCGGGGCGCAAAACCAGGTTCGTTGTAGAAAAACTGGGGACCGGCGCTGTAGGCGATGTAAGCGCCCGTGCTCAGGTCGTATTTCACTAAGCCCGGGAAGCGAGGTTCTTCCTTGCCACCTTGAGGAAACAGGATGTGGAACGAGTGGCGATTTTTGCGCCCTTGGTACAGGCTGTTGATGACCGGAAACTCGCTGTTGAGCACATCGTCGATCA
>JBIKHW010000378.1:0-3351 GCA_044361935.1 Limnohabitans sp.
GGACCTGTCAGACAACGATCTCATGGACTTGCTGCTGCGCCGCACGGAATTGCAGACCGAGATCGGCACCGAAGAGGTGCGCGAAGTCCTGGACATGCTGAGAGCCTGAGCCTGCCAAGGTTCAAATCTGGAAACCAAAAGGAAACCCACCATGAAACTCGCCGATAACAAAGCCACCCTGTCGTTCTCCAATGGCAGCCCCAGCATCGACATGCCCGTTTACTCAGGCAACATCGGTCCGGACGTCATCGACATCCGCAAGCTGTACGCGCAAAGCGGCATGTTCACCTATGACCCGGGTTTCCTGTCTACCGCGTCTTGCCAGTCGGCCATCACCTACATTGATGGCGACAAGGGCGAGCTGCTGTACCGCGGCTACCCCATCGAACAACTGGCCAACAAGGCCGACTACCTGGACACCTGCTACCTGCTGCTCAATGGCGAACTGCCCGTCGGCCAGCAAAGCAAGGACTTCCACAAGCTGGTGAACAACCACACCATGGTCAACGAGCAGATGCAATTTTTTCTGCGCGGCTTTCGACGTGACGCTCACCCCATGGCCGTGTTGACCGGTCTGATTGGCGCTTTGTCGGCCTTCTACCACGACAGCACCGACATCAACAACCCGGATCACCGCCACATCTCCGCCATCCGCCTGATCGCCAAGATGCCCACCCTGGTGGCCATGGCTTACAAATACGGCGTGGGCCAGCCTTACATGTACCCACGCAACGAGCTGTCATACGCCGGCAACTTCCTGCGCATGATGTTCGGCACGCCGTGCGAAGACTACGTGGTCAACCCAGTGCTCGAGCGCGCCATGGACCGCATCTTCACCCTGCACGCTGACCACGAGCAAAACGCCTCGACTTCCACCGTGCGCCTGTGCGGCTCGTCCGGCACCAACCCGTTCGCAGCCATCGCAGCCGGTGTGGCTTGTTTGTGGGGCCCAGCTCACGGCGGGGCCAACGAGGCTTGCCTGAACATGCTCGAAGACATCCAGAAAATGGGCGGCGTGTCCAAAGTTGGCGAGTTCATGAACCAGGTCAAAGACAAGAACTCTGGCGTCAAGCTGATGGGCTTTGGTCACCGCGTGTACAAAAACTACGACCCGCGCGCCAAGCTCATGCAAGAAACTTGCGACGAAGTGCTCAAAGAGCTGGGCTTGGAAAACGACCCCCTGTTCAAGCTGGCCAAAGAACTGGAAAAGATCGCCCTGGAAGACGAATACTTCGTCAGCCGCAAGCTCTACCCCAACGTGGACTTCTACTCTGGCATCGTGCAACGCGCCATCGGCATTCCAGTGAACCTGTTCACCGGCGTGTTCGCCCTGGCCCGCACAGTCGGCTGGATCGCCCAACTGAACGAAATGATCAGCGACCCCGAGTACAAAATTGGCCGCCCACGCCAGCTGTTCACAGGCTCTGTGCGCCGCGACGTGCAGCGTTGATAGGTTTTCTACCGATTCCCCAAAGCCCGCCTTGTGCGGGCTTTTTTACATCTGGCAGATTCAAGTACGAGGTGCGACAAACATGACCTCTTTGTGGGCTGGCTGAAGCTGTCAGGGCACAAAGCGGCCTGGCGGGCCAGTTCAATCGCATGGCCGATGTGCTCACAATGATCTGGGCGCGGCCATAGCCACCAAATCCGGCATGTGCGCCCACGTCATCAATTCAGCGGCTACAGTCGCATCGGCTGAAAGCCACTGATCGTGTAAGTGCGGGGCGATGATGACGGGGGTACGCTTTTCATCGCCGGGCTTGTGGAATTGGCGCATCACGGGATGCTCGTCGGCGTTCACAGTGAGCATGGAAAAGCTGACCACCCACTCCCCTGTAACAGGGTCTTTCCATCGATCCCAAAGACAGGCTATGCCAAAAGGATCGCCGCAGGCCAGCTGGATCTTCCAGCGCACAGCTTTGCCCGTTTCGTAGCTGGGTTCGTAAAAGTCATCAACCAGCACCAGACCCCATTGACGTTGCCGCCATGCGGTGCGGTAACTCGGCTTTTCTGCCACCGTTTCGCTTCGGGCGTTGTAAGTGTGACGGCTGATCTTGTCGTCTTTGGCCCACCCGGGAATCAAGCCGAATCTGGCCAAACCACAGGCCACACGTCCGGACTGGTGGCTTTGAACAACCAAAGGTGCAGCGTAGCCCGGATAGGTTTCGACGGGATAGCCCGAGGGCAAATCGACCCCCAGGTTTTCCTTGACCCATGGGGCACGTTGGGTAGGCGTGAAATTGGTGCACATGCGCAAAATTCAAATATGAAGAGACCGACCGATCTAAGCCATCACCTACATGCCACGGCATAAACTCAACCGATGATCCGCCGCAGGCTGGCAAAAAAGAGCTCTGACTGAAGGCGCTCTCCGTTGGTCTGTTCCGCCACACGCGCTGCCAGCGCTGGGTCCACTGGAGTCAATGACACACCTGTTGAGGCCGCCAGCACCTGCGCCTGGCAGGCGCGCTCCAGGTAGTACAGATCGTCGTAAGCGTAGTCCACACGTTCACCGCAGACGATGACGCCGTGATTGCCCAGGAACACCACATCCGCACCTTGCATGGCATGGGCAATGCGTTCCCCCTCGGTCATGCCCAAGGCCAGGCCGTTGTAGTGCGCGTCCACCGCCAGGCGACCATGAAAACGCATGGCGGTTTGCGACAAGGTGGTGTCCAAGGCACGCGCCGCCGTCAAGGTGAGCGCGGTGGCGTAGGGCATGTGGGTGTGCAGCACCACCGATTTGCGCGCGATGCGGTGCACCGCCGCATGGATGAACATGGCCGTGGGCTCCACCGGGTGTGGGCCCGCCAGTTGCTCGCCCGCTGCGTTGCACATCACGATGTCGGCCGCTTGCACCTCACTCCAATGCAGGCCCCGCGGGTTGAGCAAAAACCAGTCGGCCCGGCCGGGCACCGCCACGCTGAAGTGGTTGCACACGCCCTCGCTCAGCCCCTGATGGGCAGCAGCACGCAAGGCCAGCGCCAGATCGGCGCGCAGCGGCAACAGGGCTTCAAAGGTTTCATGGGCTTGCATGGGTTACTCCGGACTCTATGGGGTTGTGGGCAGCGGGTCACGCAGGGTGCGTTTTTCCGAACTTCGGACCCAAGAATACTGGAAGAGTGCCCACAAGATGGATGACGGCTACCCGTGCGCTTGAGCCTACCCGCCAAATTCAGTCGGATAAACTGGCGTTCTAAAAAATGAAAACGCCACGCACGCCCCATCCTGTTATGTCCAGTCGGCTGGGCCCCGCTTGTATTGATCGCAGCAGTCTCGCGGGGCAACGATGAGCGGTTCACCCTCCTCACGCGGCCTCAGCCGAGGGGCACTTGTCCTGGCTGCAGCCAC
>JBIKHW010000377.1:0-3351 GCA_044361935.1 Limnohabitans sp.
TAGTCAAAACCCCAGTCGTGGAAACCGAGTTTTTCGAGGGTTTCAAAACCGTGGATGATGCCGCGACCGCCACAGCCGCGACCGACCTCGGGGCCACCGAGTTCCATGGCGAACACGCCATCGCGCTTGAAGCACACGTCGCCAATGCTCACGGCCTGGCCGGAGAGTTTGAGACGCGAGGAAGTTTCGATGATGGTGGGGCAAGCCTTACCGCCAAACAGCAAACTGGTGGTATCACTCTTGGGGTCACAGCCGATCAGCAGCACTTTTTTGCCCTGCTGCGCCATCATGTACGACAAGTTGGCCAGCGTGAAGCTTTTGCCAATGCCGCCCTTGCCATAGATGGCAATGATTTGTGTCTCTTTAGTCACCTCGGAGGTGCTCACGGCGTCGGGTTCGACGTCGGCTTCACGGCGAAGCACTTCGACAAATTTGATGGGCTGTGTGGTGGTGGTATCTGTGTTCATGCTGTTGCACTCCAATCAAGGATCATCTTGAGACAGTTCGCATCTCCGAAGGCTGTCTCGTAGGCAGAACCAGCTTGCGTCGATGGCTGGGTATGGGTGATCAATCCGTCGAGCGACAAACGGCCGGTGTTCACCAGCTCGTTGACGGCCAATAGGTCCGGGCGCTTCCATTCGGCGGCGATGCGCATGCGTGCTTCGCGCATGAAAGCCGGGGCGTAGGCAAATGAGAGGTCTTGTTTGTAAAAGCCAGCCAGCACCAATTCGCCACCGGGACGCAGGCGCTGAATGAGGCCGTTGAGCAGGCTGCCATCGCCGCTCACGTCGTAAATGGTGCGGTAGTCGCGGCGGGGGTCGTCTTGCGGTTGCACGACGGTGTAACCCTCAGCCCCAGTGGACCGCTCGGCCTGTGTTTCCCACACGGTGGGCGCTGGCAAACCAGCCGCCACCGTCAGGCGTGCCAGCAGGCGGCCCATGACGCCATGGCCCACGATGAGTTCGGGGGCTTCAAAAGGGTCTTGCTGTCCACCGCCAGATACCGCGTGGTAGGCCGTGGCGGCCAGCGCCAGCAGAACCGATTGCGCGCCCAGATGTTCGGCCACGGGCACGACCTTTTGCTCGGTCACCACCAGTCGAGAAGCCGCGCCACCAAACAGGCTTTTGACGCCGGTGAAGCAATTGGCCCCCGGCACAAACACGCGCTGACCGGCTTGCATGCCGGTGTCTGAGGCGGCACGGACCACACGGCCCACGGTCTCATAACCGGGCACCAGCGGGTAGCCCATGCCCGGGAAAGGCGGCATGCTGCCGTCCCAGAGCATGCGCTCGGTGCCGGTGCTGATGCCGCTGAACTCCACGGCCACATCCAGCTGACCGGCCTGCAATTCGGGCAAGTCCAGGGCCTGCAGGGAAAGGTGCCTGGGGCTGTTGAAGACGACGGCTTGCGATTTCATGACTGTATTTTTTGCTTTACATCAAGATATGTCAAAGTTAATTGACACTTTTTTCAGAAACCAAGGGTAAACACTGAGATTTACGGCCAACAAGGATGCGCGCATGGATGGGCATCGCGTTAGGCACCAGCTCCACATGGGTGAATCCGGCCTCTTCCATCATGGTTTGCAGCTCTTGCGGGGTGCGCAGGCGCCCTGCCCCCATGGCCAAGAGGTAAAAGTGGAAATAAGCATCGACCGAGGCCTCGGGCTGCCCGGCTTCCTCGTCCGGCTGGGCCATGGGTTCGGCCAGCAACATGACGCCGCCCACAGGCAAAGCGGCATGGGCTTTTTGCAAAATCTGCTTCACCACCGCATCGGGGTGGTCATGCGCCACACGCACCAGGGTGATCAGGTCCGCCCCTTCGGGCAAAGGATCGTCCAGAAAACTGCCGGGATGCAGGCTCACGCGCTCCATCAAACCCTTGGCCTGCAGACCTTCGCGGGCCAGCGCCAACACAGGGGGCAGATCAAACATCTTGAACTTCAGGTGCGGCGCATGCGCAGCCAGCTCGCTCACAAAACGGCCCTTGCCCGCCCCGACATCGAGCACACAACGGTGTTCGTCAAAAAAGTAGGACGACAAGATCTCTTGCACCACAAAGCCTTGCGAGGCGGCCATGAGCTGCGAGTAGCGAGTGAACTTGTCCACCTGCTCGGCGGGCATGACCACAGCGGGTTTTTCGTGGGCATAGGGCCAGTACTCGGCCATGCCACCGCTCCAGGCGTTGTTCAAGAACTGCACCGGGTCCTGCATGTCTTGGTAGAGCAGGTGGTTGTGCTCGATCATCTGCGCAATACCCTCGTGCTGCGCCAACGGCACGCCCAGCGGCCCCAGACCAAAACGGCCTTGGCTGCGGTGCTCCAAGAGGCCCAGTGCCACGGCCGAGAGCAGCAAGCGCTGCAAAACCGCAGGAGCCAAGCCCGTGCGACGGGCCAGATCGGTCAAGCTGGCAGGGGCCTGGTGCAAGGCGCGAAACAGGTCCAAGCGCACGCAACCCAGCAGCACCTGGCTGTGCACAAAACCAGCCATCAAATCAAACAACTGGCGGGTGCGGCGGCGGGTGAGCCAGCGCGTGAGCGGATTGCCCAATGACCAACGGTACAGGCCGGGGTGGGCGTACCAACGCTCAAGGCGAGCCTGCCAGGCGTCCTTCAAAGTGGGGGCTGTATGGGCCTGCAAGGCGGCCAGATCCAGGGGTTGTGACATGCGGCTTCCTTCGCGTCTGGCTGCTGGGGCGTTCAGTGCGCGGCACCGATGCGGGCCGGGGCGACGGCCGGGTGCGTCTTGAAATAGCCCTCGCACAGGGCCTTGGGCACCAGACGCTCGGCTTCGAGCTGCACCAACTGGCGCAACATGTCGCGGCACGAGCAAGCCGGGATCGACGAGGCAGCCTGCTCGATCAGGTGGTCAAAGTGGGCAATGGCCCCATCGAGACCCAGCGCTTGTGCCGAGCTGGGGCGGGCGTGCAAAGCGTCCTGCCCTGCAGGTTTACCCAAGGTAGCAGCATCGGCGATCACGTCGCGGATGTCGTCCGCCACTTGGTAGGCCTCGCCCAAATAAGCCCCCAGCGGGGCCCATGGCTCGGGCTCGTAGCCGCAGCTGAGTGCGCCAGCACAAGTGGCCGAAACGAACAAGGCGCCTGTTTTGGCGCGTTGGTATTGACCCAGGTCCGCGCTCGTCTCGCACTCCCAGGCTTGCCCGGCCACGATGCCGTTGGGCAGGCCCACGCCGGTGGTCATGTTGTCCATCAGCGCGATCAATCGATCGGGTCGCTGCGCGCCCGCTTGCAGCAAGACGCGGTAGGCCATGACAATCAGGCCGTCACCGGCCAACAGCGCCAGCGGTTCGCTGAAGGCCTTGTGCACCGTGGGGCGCCCGCGCCGGGTGTCTG
>JBIKHW010000379.1:0-3347 GCA_044361935.1 Limnohabitans sp.
GCGGCCGTGGTGTTGTCCACCACCACTGCAGCCTGGGCTCAAAGCGCCTGGCCCAACAAGCCTGTCAAGATTGTGGTGCCCTTTGCACCCGGTGGCACCACCGACATCCTGGCCCGTGCCATCGCACCCGATCTGAGCAAAGCGTTTGGCCAGCAATTCGTCATCGAAAACAAGGGCGGCGCAGGCGGCAATCTGGGGGCCGAGCAAGTGGCCAAGTCGGCCGGTGACGGCTACACCCTGCTCATGGGCACTGTGGGTACACACGGCATCAACCGCGCCCTGTATGCCAAGCTGCCCTACGACCCCTTCAAGGACTTCGCCCCCATCACCCTCGTGGCGGGTGTGCCCAACGTGATGGTGGTCAATGCCGAAAAAGCTGCGGCCAACAAGATCAACACCGTCAACGACTTCATCAAGTACGCCAAAGCCAACCCTGGCAAGTTGAACATGGCGTCGAGTGGCAACGGCACCTCCATCCATTTGGCGGGCGAGTTGTTCAAATCACAAACTGGCACCTTCATGGCGCACATTCCTTACCGGGGTTCTGCGCCTGCGCTGCTCGATCTGTCGGGTGGCAACATGGATGTGATGTTTGACAACCTGCCCTCCGCCATTCCGCTGATCAAAGGGGGCAAGCTCAAAGCCCTGGCGGTGACCAGCAGCCAGCGCTCTGCGGCCATGCCCGAGTTGCCCACCATCGAAGAAGCTGCTGGCCTCAAAGGCTTTGAAGCCAGCAGCTGGTTTGGCCTCTTGGCCCCAGCCGGCACGCCCGCCGATGTGGTCAACCGCATCCAACAAGAAGTCGCCAAATCGCTGGCCAGCCCTGCCATGAAAGAGCGCTTGGCCACCTTGGGTGCCATCCCCAGCGGCAATACCCCGGCCCAGTTCGCGGCGCTGATTGAATCCGAGCACAAGAAGTGGGCTGAAGTCGTCAAAGTCTCAGGCGCCAAGGTTGACTGATGGCCTGGTTTGAAGGCTTCGAGCGGCAAACGCTCACGGTGGCGGGCTTGCCCGTCTGCTTTCGGCAATCGGCCGATTGGGCGGCTCAAGCCCACCTGCCCGTGCTGGTGCTGCTCCACGGCTTTCCGCAAACCCATGTCATGTGGCACCGCGTCGCGCAAAACTTGCGCGGCCGTTACCGCCTGGTCATGCCTGACCTGCGCGGCTATGGCGATTCGTCCCATGCCGTGGGCGATGCCGAGCATGCGCACTACAGCAAACGCGCCATGGGGCAAGAAGTGGTGGGCCTGCTCGACGCACTGGGTGTGGGCGACTTTTTCTTGTGCGGCCACGACCGTGGCGGGCGCGTGGCGCACCGTTTGGCGCTGGACCATGCCCAGCGCGTCAAGAAGTTATGCGTCATCGACATTGCGCCCACCTTCGATATGTACAGCGGTCTGTGGGGCAAAACACCGGAGGTCTCCGGCCCGGTGGCCGATCCGTACTTTGCCTTTGCTCAGGCCTACTATCACTGGTTCCACCTGACCCAGCCCGCACCACTGCCCGAGTTCATGATCGGCGGCAACCCCAAGGCCTATTTGCATGCCAAGCTGGGTGGTTGGGGCAGTCAGGGCTTGGGCTATATCGAGGCCGAAGCCTTGGCCGAATACGAGTCCGCCTTTTGCAACCCGGCGTTGAACGACCAAGGCTGGCCAGCGGCCATCCACAGCGCGGCCGAAGACTACCGAGCCAGTGCAAGCATTGACCTGCGGCACGACGCCGAGGGTCGTGAGCGGGGTGACCAAATCGCCTGCGACACCCTGGTGTTGTGGGGAAGCCGTGGCGTGGTCAACCGCATGTTCAAACCTGTGGATTTATGGCAGGCGCAATGCAAGGGCCATGTGGCGGGGCAGGTCATGGCCTCTGGTCACTTCATTCCCGAAGAACTGCCCGAGGCCACCAGCGATGCGCTGGCTCAGTGGATGGTGTGACGCCTGCTATCGTCATCCTCCGGTCAATTCTCTGCCACCCCGAAAGTTGCTTAGCTCTACCACCCCAGACTTGGCTTAGCTCTGTCACCCCCGACTTGATCGGGGGTCCATGTCTTCGGCGATCATGGATACCCGCCTTCGCGGGTATGACAACTACCTGTCACCCCCGACTTGATCGGGGGTCCATGTCTTCGGCGATCATGGATACCCGCCTTCGCGGGTATGACAACTACCTGTCACCCCCGACTCGATCGGGGGTCTATGCCTTCGGCGATCATGGATACCCGCCTTCGCGGGTATGACAACTACCTGTCACCCCCGACTCGATCGGGGGTCCATGCCTTCGGTATCCATGGATACCCGCCTATGCGGGTTTGACAACCACCTGTCGCCCCCGACTTGATCCGGGGACCCATCTTCGTTGGGCCTCAAGCCCCGCAGCACTTCTTGAATTTCTTCCCGCTGCCACAACTGCAAGCATCGTTGCGGCCCGGCGTGGCTTCTTTGATGACCTGGGCCACACGCGGGCCGATGTTGCGCCAGATCTCGCGCAGGTCATACACCGCCCACAGCGCCTCGCCATAAGCGTTCAGGCGCTCTTCGCTGACGCTGGGTGGGCCGTCTTCTGACAAGGCCGACAGGGTTGGCACCGCGTCGTCGTCTTCGGTCAGGGCCACGATGGCTTCGAGCGACAAGTCGTACCACTTGGCTGCGTCTTTGTCCTTGGGCGTGGCCCACTCTTCGGGCCAGTTTTCGACCGCGAACATGAAGCCCAGCGCCCACACCTGCGCAAACGACGGGATTTCGCTGTCCTCGATCTCTTCGCGCTCTTCGGGCGGCAATGACGCGATCGCGCCGCGCACATCCATCACTTCGGGCGCATAGGCCTTGTCGTCGTCCAGCGCTTCCACGGGCGTGTCCAGCGCCAGTTTGATCTCGTCAAAACGCCGCTGCCACAAAGCCATGAACTGCTGGCGCTGGGCGTCATCGGCAAAGCTGCCGCCATCCTCGCCCTCGTCCACCCCCAGCAGCATCGGCAGCCATTCGCTGTCGGGAATGGCGCGGCGGCAGCACACCAACGCCGCCATGAAGCCCTCACAAAACTCCCACTGCGGCGTCTCTTCAAAGCGCTCGCGCAGGTCGTCCAGGATGTTGTCCAAGGTGTCAAAGTCTTCGGCTTGCAAGCCAGCGGTGGTGTTCATAGCGGTCTCTTCAAAAAATTCAGGCCGTCTCCAAGACGTCCATCAAGGGGTTCAATGTCACGCCACAGCGCTCCAAGCGCTTTTTCATGCACAGCACTTGCGCGTCTTTGCTGTGCAGGGCGGCGGTGTGCTGCACGGCCAGGTCGATGAACTTTTGGTCATCGGCGTCTTTGCAGGCGTAGGGGGCTTTGGGCGCGTCGGGTTGCAGCTGTGC
>JBIKHW010000380.1:0-3345 GCA_044361935.1 Limnohabitans sp.
GGCGGTCAGACCCACGGAGCCCAGGATCCAAGGCAGGGGCCATCGCAGCACAAGCACCAGTGCCAGTGTGACCATGCCGCAGAACAGGCAGAAAAGCCGCCCGCCAGGATGCCCACGCATGGCGGGCAACATCTTGGTCGCTGTGCTGGCGATCAACGCGGTCACCACAGCGGCAATGCCTTTGAGGGCGCCCTGGACAGCGGCAATGGAGCCGTAGGACTCAAAGCCCACGGCCAGCAGCAATACCAGAAGCAAAGGAAAAGTAAACAGGCCGGCAACCGCCACAGCGGCGCCGGTCCAGCCAAAGTACCGGTCGCCCACCATCACCGAAAGGTTGACCACATTTGGCCCAGGCAAAACATGGGCTACCGCCCAGTCAGCAAGGAAGCGCTCCGGCGTTAGCCAAGCCCGCTTCTCGACCAGCTCACGCCGAGCGATGGCCATGACGCCACCAAAGCCCTGCATGGACAAGATGGTGAAAGCCAGGAACATATGAGCCCGCGAGCTAGGTCGGTGTTCCGACACGCACTCCCCTGCCTGCATTGATCTCCGTCCTGTGTGTTTGATGTGTAATAGGTCACAGTCGCGTGAATGCCCCGTTCACCGGTGCGATAGCCACTGTGACTGCGTTGACGAGCACCTCGCGAGGGGCTACGTCCTGCCTGGTCATGCATCTTCCACCAGGACGGTCTTGCCGCGCAGCTTCATCACCTGCGGAATACCCACCCAAAGCACAGCGATCGAGAGGAAAACGATCGACGCTGGATCAGAAAGGAACTGGAACCAGTCGCCGTTGTACAAGTTCATGCCCCGACGCAGGTTGTTCTCGATCAGGGGGCCGAGAATCAGAGCCAGCACCAATGGAGCGATCGGGTAGTCGTTCTTAGCCAGGAAGTAGGCCGCTACACCGCTAGCGGTCATCAGCAGCAAATTGAAGATACTGACTTGCACCGCGTACACGCCGAAGACCGAGATGGCCAGGATGCCCGGGATCAGGTAAGTGGGAGGCGTCTCGATGACCTTGGCAAACACCTTGACCAGGGGCAGATTGAGAACCAACAGCATAACGTTGCCCACCAGCATGCTGGCGATCAAACCCCAGGCGACTTGCGGGTGCTCCTGGAACAACAGCGGCCCGGGGGTGATGTTGAACATGATCAGCGCGCCCATCAGCACAGCAGTGGTGCCGGTGCCGGGAATGCCGAGAGTCAGCAAGGGAATCATGGCGCCGCCGGCCGCAGCGTTGTTGGCAGCCTCGGGGGCGGCTACGCCTTCAATGGCACCTTTGCCGAAGTTCTTGCCGTTCTTGCTCAGCTTCTTTTCCACCGTGTAGGCCATGAACGAACACAGCGTGGCGCCACTGCCAGGGATCAGGCCCTGGAAGAAGCCCAGCAGCGAGCCGCGCAGGATGGATGGCGTGCTGTCTTTCAGATCCTGTGCACTGGGCAGAAGGCTGCCCACCTTGATCGGTTCGCCGGAGGCGTAGTCACGGGTGATGATGGTCTTGAAGACTTCACCCAGGGCGAACATGCCGACTGCCAGCGTCAGAAATTCGATACCGCTGTACAGCTCGGTATAGCCGAAGGTCATGCGGGCAACACCCGAGATCGGGTCCACCCCCACTGTGGACAGGATCAGTCCGCACAGTGTCATAACAAAAGCCTTTAGCTGCGACTTGGCCGCTAGACTGCTCAGTGCGCAAAGACCCAGGATCATCAACGAGAATTGGGCCGCAGGTCCGAACTTCAGCGATAACTCCGCAAGGGGAAGGGCCAAGAAGATCAGCCCGACACATGCGATCAGACCGGCCACGAAAGAAGCGATCGCGCAGATGGCCAAGGCAACGCCAGCTCGACCGTTCTTGGCCATTTGATAGCCGTCCAAGGTCGTGCACACTGAAGAGTTTTCGCCTGGTGTGTTGATCAGGATCGCGGTGGTCGAACCACCGTACATGGCACCGTAGTACACCCCGGCGAGCAGAATGATGGAGCTGGTGGCTGCCTCTGCAGCGGGCATACCACTGGTAATGGAGGCAGTAACCGGAATGAGCAACGCCACGCCACTGATCGGGCCGATGCCCGGCAGAACGCCGACCAGAGTGCCCAGCAGGCAACCAATGAATGCGAACAGCAGGTTGATGGGTTGCAACGCAACCCCCAGGCCCTGCGACAGGTATTGAAGAGCTTCCACGACGAGCCTTATGGGTTGTTATTCAAGAAATGGCAGAGGGGGCAGAGAGCCCAGGGCGACCTTGACGTACAGCAGGTAAACGCCGCCTGAAAACGCGGCCGCAATGACCGCAGACTTGAGCAGGTGGCCGCGCTCCATCGTCTGGATGGCCGCCAGCAGGAACAGGAATGTCGAAATCACGTAACCTAGCGGCTCCAGCAGCAGGGTGTAGGTCACCAAGAGGCCCACGAGAATCAGAAACTTCGTGTAGGCGCTGTTGGCCCCACTGTCTTCGTCGTCAGTGCTTTTGCGGCTGGCAGGCTGCTTTCGCATGACTGTGACCAGGTTCAGCCCGGCGGTGAATACCAGCGCTAGGGCCAGCACCCGTGGCAAAACCTCCGGGCCAATGTTTCCGCTGGTCAATTCGGTGGTCATGGTGTCGGAATGCCTGTACAGCGCGACTCCCAGGGCCACCAAAATAAGGTTGAATACTCGATCAAACATGGACTGGATCCTCAAACTTCATGCGCCATCGGCGCCAGAAACAAATGACAGCCCTGGCACCGTCCAGCGCCGGGGCTTGTCAAACACGGATTTGCAGAAGTTCAGGCCGCCTTACTTGGCCATGCCGAGTGCTTTGTAGATGTCGCTGTAGTCGCTCAGCTCTTCCTTCAGGTGGGCATAGAAGCCTTTCGCGTCCTTAAACTCATTGAGGACGCCTTGCTTCTTGAGCTCCTCTTTCCACTCTGGAGTGGCTACCAATTCGGCCACCTTCTTTGCCCAGTAGGCTTTCGCTGCGGGCGAGACGTCCTTGCCGACGAAAACACCGCGCCAGTTGGCGGTAGTGACGTTGAAGCCCTGCTCCTTGTAAGTGGGCACGCTCTTCATCACGTCGTCTTCGGTCAGTCGTGCTAAGGACGAAACGCCCAATACACGGACCTTGCCGGCTTGCAAGTACTGCTTAATGGAAGACACGTCGGATGTCATGGCTTCACCGTGACCACCCAGCAATGCCGTGAGAGCCTCACCACCGTTGTTGTACGAGTTGTACTTAAAGGCTTTGGTGTCTACGCCGGCCTTGCGCACCACGAGGATAGTGTTCAGGTGGTCCCAGGTGCCTGGAGCACCACCGCCAACAAACTGGACACTTGCGGGGTTGGCTTTGACAGCATCTAC
>JBIKHW010000071.1:0-10913 GCA_044361935.1 Limnohabitans sp.
CGGGCTCAGACATACCAACGGCGGTCATGTGGACACCCTCGACATCCACCGCGTGGCCTGCGCAGGATTGACGGCCCCGTTCGGCAAACGTCCTTCCAAGATCGCTCGCGTCTGCTCAACTGTTTCCAAAGCCTGGTGAGCAATCGCTTGCGGTGTGAGCCCCCCCACATGCGGTGTAGCGATCACAAAGGGGTGACTCGCAAGCTCTGGAGCCGGCATCTGATCTGGTGCAGAGCCGACATCCAAAGCGGCTCCTGCCAGCATTCCCCGATTCAGCGCCTGCAAGAGGGCTTGTTCGTCTACCAGTTGACCCCGCGATGCATTGATGAAGAAAGCGGAAGGCTTCATGCACGACAAGGCATGGGCATTGATCATCTTGTCCGTTTCCGGCGTTGCTGGGGCCAGGCACACCAGATGGTCAGCACAGGCCAACAGTTCATGCCAGCCCATGGACTCTACAGCAGCTGCTGAGGGCTGCACATAAGGGTCGTAGACACACACACGCATGCCAAACGCCTTCCCCAGTCGCGCCACATGGCGCCCGATTTCGCCATAACCAATGATGCCCAAGCAAGCCCCCCGCAGCTCACGGCCCATGCGTGGCTCGACCAGCTGTCCTTGCCAATAGGCCGCAGCGGCTGGGCTGATGCTGCGGCTCAAATCGATCATGACGCCGATCACCCATTCCGCCACAGCAGGACCAAAGCCGGGGCTGGCCTGGGTCACCAAAATCCCTTCACGGCTTGCCGCGGCGACGTCGATGGTGCGGATGTCCACCGCACACCGAACGGCCGCCAGCAAACCGGGGACCGAAGAAAAAAATTCGGCATCAAGTGCAGTCTGTCGGTATGCGATCAACACATCGCAACCCTGAGCAGCCTCGATCAATTCCCGGGTTGACCAGTCGTGCGCATCGGGATTGAGCTTGACGCGAGCCACGCTCTGCAAATTGGCCAGCGCCTGTTCGCCAAAGTAAGTGGCCAGTCGCTCACGGGGATGGGTGACCAGCACCGAAGGCAATGACATGGCTGTTTTTAAAGACCCATGGTTCGTGGCAACCACAGCGAAATTTGCGGGACATACGTCACCAGCATCAGCACAAAAAGCAAGATCACAAAGAAGGGCTTCATGGCCTTGACCACTTGCTCAATCTTGAGCTTTGCCACGGCACTGCCCACAAACAGGACTGCCCCCACAGGCGGCGTGATCAGGCCAATGCCCAAGTTAACCATCATGATCATGCCGAAATGAACCGGGTCAATGCCAATGCTTTTGACTACAGGCAAAAGAATAGGCGTGAGGATCAGGATCAGTGGCGCCATGTCCATGAGGGTGCCCAGCACCAAGAGCATGATGTTGATACACGCCAGAATAACCCATGCCTCCGTGCTAAACGAAGTGAAAAGTGTGGTGATCTTGAGGGGGATCTGCATCATGGTCATGATGTAGCCAAAGCTCGCCGCAAAACCGATCAGGATCATCACAATCGTTACCGTCTTGACGGTGCGGTGCATCAGCTTGGGCAAGTCTTTCCACTTGTAATCACGGTAAATGAACATGGTCACAAAAAAGGCCCACACCACCGCGATAGAGGCCGATTCTGTGGCGGTAAAAACACCACTCAGAATACCTCCCAGAATGATGCCCATGGTCATCAAACCCCACATCGCATCGGCACAAATTTTGAGCGCCTCTTTCAGAGGGATGACACGGCCTTTGGGGTAGTTTTCCTTGCGTGCCACATAGAGGCAATAAATCGCCAAACACAGCCCGAGCAGCAACCCCGGAAAGACGCCAGCCATGAACAAGGCCGCCACCGACACCGTACCGCCAGCCGCCATCGAATAGATCACCGCATTGTGGCTGGGCGGAATCAGAATCGCCTGCACAGAGCCGCTCACGGTGACAGCTGTGGCAAACGGCCGTGGATAACCATTTTTCTCCATTTCGGGAATGAGGACCGAGCCAATGGATGCCGTGTCGGCCACCGAAGAACCGGAAATCGCCCCAAAAAAAGTGGACGCCAGAATGTTGACCAGCGACAAGCCGCCACGCACAAAACCGATGAGGACACCTGCAAACGCGACAAGCCGCCTGGACATGCCGCCTTCGGCCATGATCGCGCCTGCGAGCACAAAACAGGGAATGGCCAACAAGGAGAATTTATTGACGCCACTGGCCATCTGGATCATCACCGCATCCAGCGGCAGGTCAATCCACATCGCCCCCATCAAGGCAGCCAGGCCCAAGGCATACGCCACGGGCATGCCCACCAGCATCAGCAAGATAAAACTGCCAATCAAAACCAGAGCATCCATGATCAGATTGCCTCCGCCGATGTGGGGCCTTCGTGGTCAAAGACCACCACAGCGCGCTGATGTGCTGGACCCCAAAACAAAATTTCCAATACAAAGGCCAACGTCATCAATGCCCCCAAGGGCAAAGGCATGTACGTCCAGCCAACCGCCATCCAAGGCAAGTCGCCCAAGGTCTGGCCCATGGTTCCCAAGGCCAGCTTGCTGCCCCAAACCATCACAAAAATACAAATGCCCGCCATGCACAAATGGACCAATCCAGTGCATATTCTTTGCAGAGAAACAGGCAAACGATCGGTCAACATGCCCACCGCAATGTGGGACCCAGCCCGGTAACTGGCGGCGGCTCCCAAAAAGGTAAAGGTCACCATGAGCAACACCGCAACGGGCTCGGGCCAACTGGAGCCAGTACCCAACACATAGCGGGTAAATACGCCCCAGGGGATGATGAGGCTCATCAAAAAAATCGAGATGCCGGATATCCAGATGCATATCAAATACAGGCGATCAAACAAACGCAACATGGTCAAAATCTCCGGGATTGGTGCCGACTCGAACCTACGGGACAGGGCAAGCCCTGTCCCGTCTTGCAGCAGCGCATCAAGCGCCTAGGCTGCAACTCATCTGACGGCTTCGATGCGCTTCATCAATTCGGCGTACTGGCTGCCGTATTTGGCACGCACAGGTGCTGTGGCGTCATAGAAAGCTTTTTTATCCACCGTTTTGAACTGAATACCTGCGGCTTGCAGCTTGGCGCTGTATTCGGCCACGCTCTTGTCCCACAGGTTGCGTTGCTCCATTTGGGCTTCACGGGCAAATTTCATCAAATTGGCCTGATCGTCTTTGCTCATCTTGTCCCAAGCAACCTTGGACATGACAAAAATTTCAGGAATGATCAGGTGAGTCGTTTGGGTGTAAAACTTCACCCCAGTGGAATAGTGGTTGGCGGTAAACAAAGTCGGCGGGTTGTTCTCCGCGCCATCCACCACGCCCGTTTGTAAAGCGCTGTAGGTATCGTTATGGCCCATCGTGATGCCGTTTCCGCCCATGGCATTCATGGTGTCAACAAACAAGGGGTTGCCCATCACACGGATCTTGAGACCTTTGAGGTCGGCGGGCGACTTGATTTCCTTCTTGGTGTAGAGACTGCGCGAGCCGCTGTCCATCCAACCCAGCGCCACCAGGCGTGCCGGACTGTTGGTGATCTTGTCCAGAATTTCCTTGCCCACAGGGCCGTCGATCACGGCACGCATGTGCGCTTCGTCACGGAATACAAATGGCATGTTGAACACGTTCACATCGGGCACCACCGGGCCCAGGATGCCCAAGGAAATGCGCGCAATTTGGATCGCACCGATTTGGGTTTGCTCAACCACCTCTTTTTCAGAACCCAGCACACCGCCCGGGAACATTTGCAGCTTGTAGCGGCCACCCGTGGCCGATTCCAGCTTTTTGCCCATGTTTTCAACGGCCACCACGTTCGGATAACCCGCCGGGTGCACATCCGAAGCCTTGAGCACAGTTTGCGCCGAGGCCATAGGAATCAAAGCCAAAGAGAGCACGGCTGCTGCCGTGGAGGAAATCAGGTTTCTGCGGAAGTTCATCGATGTCTCCTGTTGGAAGAGGTGGAAGCCATTGCAGCCAACCCATGCACATGAAAAAACCGCATCAAGTCATCAGTTGTCGTACAATAGAGCGCTTATTATGCTTGCGCTTTGCGATTCAGTCAGCTAGGGATTACCCATGGATGCAACGACCAATTTACTGAAAAAACCCGGCGGCCTGGCCATTCAACTGGTTCACGCCATGACCGAACAAATTCGCAGCGGTCGCCTTAAAGCGGGCGACAAACTGCCGACCGAAGCGGCCATCATGAGAGACTTTGGCGTGAGCCGCACCGTCGTACGAGAAGCGATTTCGCGGCTGCAAGCATCTGGCTGGGTGGAAACGCGTCACGGCATCGGCACTTTCGTCCTGAAAAAAAGCGATCACCCTTCATTTCGAATCAGCGCAGAACAAATGGGGACTCTGCGCGAGGTCATCGCCCTGCTTGAATTCCGCATCAGCATAGAAACCGAAGCGGCTGCTCTTGCTGCCGTCCGCCGCACCCCCGAAAACTTGGCAGAGCTGCAGGCTGCCCTGCTTGCATTCAACAGCGCTATCGAAGAGGGCCTAGATGCGGTGACTGCTGACCACCGTTTCCATCAGGAAATTGCCCGGGCCACACAAAACCATCACTTCACCGATCTGATGAACTCACTGGGCGCAGGTGTCATTCCGCGTGCACGCATCAGCAGCATCCTGAGCACCGACCCGGAACGTGTCAGTTACCTCAAACGGGTCAATCAAGAACATGAAAGTATTTACAACGCTATTGCCGACCAAGACGTAGAAGCTGCTCGTGCCGCGATGCGCACACATCTGGCCAACAGCCGAGAGCGACTGCGCAAAAGCGATCCCGACAGCCCCTGACCCCAGAACGAGGCAGCATCCACGTTTTCCCCAATGCACAAGCGCACCTCAAGTTGTACGATGTCTATTGACTACAGTTGCAAATGATGACCACTCCATCCACCCCCAACATCACCCGCATGCAGGTGATCCCCGTGGCGGGCCACGACGGCATGCTGATGAACCTCAGCGGCGCTCACGGCCCCTTCTTCACGCGCAACATCGTCATCCTGACCGACTCTGCTGGCCACACCGGCTTGGGCGAAGTGCCCGGTGGCGAAAAAATCCGCCAGACACTAGAAGACGCCCGCCCTCTCGTCGAAGGGCAGCCGATTGGCCATTACAACGCCGTGCTGCAGGCCATACGCCAGCAGTTTGCCGACCGAGACAGCGGCGGCCGCGGCAACCAGACTTTTGACCTGCGCACCACCATCCACGCCGTCACCGCCGTAGAAAGCGCCCTGCTCGACCTGCTGGGCCAGCACCTGAACGTGCCCGTGTGCGCCCTGCTCGGCGATGGGCAGCAACGCCGCCGTGTGCAAATGCTGGGCTATTTGTTTTATGTGGGCGACCGCCAACAAACCGACCTGCCCTACCGCAGTGAGCCGGGCCAAGCTGACGACTGGTTGCGCCTGCGCCACGAAAAAGCCATGACGGCTGAAGCCGTGGTGCGCTTGGCCGAAGCCGCGCAAGCCCGCTATGGCTTTCAAGACTTCAAACTCAAAGGCGGCGTGCTGCGCGGCGATGAAGAAGTCGAAGCCATCGTGGCCCTGCACGAACGCTTCCCCCAAGCCCGTATCACGCTCGACCCCAATGGCGGCTGGTTGCTCAAAGACGCGATTCGTTTGCTGCGCGATCACCGCAACACCATGGCCTATGCCGAAGACCCCTGCGGCGCAGAAGGCGTGTTCTCGGGCCGCGAAGTCATGGCCGAGTTTCGCCGCGCCACGGGCTTGCTGACGGCCACCAACATGGTGGCCACCGACTGGCGCGAGATGGCCCACAGCATCCAGCTGCAGTCGGTCGACATCCCGCTGGCCGACCCGCATTTCTGGACGCTGCAAGGCTCGGTGCGCGTGGCCCAGCTTTGCCAGATGTACGACTTGACCTGGGGCTCGCACTCCAACAACCATTTCGACATTTCACTGGCCATGTTCACCCAATGTGCTGCTGCAGCCCCCGGCAAGGTCACCGCCATTGACACGCACTGGATCTGGCAAGACGGCCAATTCCTCACCAAAGACACGCTGCAAATCAAGGACGGCTATGTCGATGTGCCTGCCAAACCCGGCTTGGGCATCGAGGTGGACATGGACGCGGTGATGCAAGCGAACCAGCTCTACCAACAACACGGCCTAGGTGCCCGCGATGACGCCATCGCCATGCAATACCTGATCCCCGGCTGGAAGTTCAACAACAAAATGCCTTGCATGGTGCGCTGAGCACCCGGGCCATTCACCTCAGAGGAAACACCATGAAACTCGGATTCATTGGCTTGGGCATCATGGGCGTGCCCATGGCTGGGCACCTGCTCGCGGGCGGCCACGAAGTCTTTGCTTTTTCGCGCAGCGGCGTGCCTGCTGCCGTGCTGGAACAAGGCGCGAATGCCTGTGCCAGCCCAGCCGAAGTTGCACAAAAAGCCGACATCATTTTCACCATGGTGCCCGACACCCCGCATGTGGCCGATGTGCTGTTTGGCGAGCAGGGTGTGGCCAAAGGCCTGAGCGCAGGCAAGACCGTGGTGGACATGAGCTCCATTTCGCCCATCGCCACCAAAGAGTTCGCGGCCAAGATCAACGCACTGGGTTGTGATTACCTGGACGCCCCCGTCTCCGGCGGCGAAGTGGGTGCCAAAGCCGCCAGCCTGACCATCATGGTGGGCGGCTCTGAAGCCACCTTCAACAAGGTGCAGCCCCTGTTTGCGCTGATGGGCAAAAACATCACCCTGATCGGCGACAACGGCAGCGGCCAAACCTGCAAAGTGGCCAACCAGATCATCGTGGCCCTCAACATCGAGGCCGTGGGCGAAGCCCTGCTGTTTGCCGCCAAAGCCGGGGCTGACCCGGCCAAAGTGCGCCAAGCCCTGATGGGCGGCTTGGCCACCAGCCGCATTTTGGAGTTGCATGGCGAGCGCATGATCAAGCGCACCTTCAACCCGGGCTTCCGCATCGAGCTGCACCAGAAAGACCTGAACCTGGCGCTCGAAGGCGCCAAGGCCATGGGCCTGAGCCTGCCCAACACGGCCAACGCACAGCAACTGATGAACACCTGCGTGGCACACGGCGGCGCGGCTTGGGACCACTCCGGCATGGTGCGTGCACTCGAGATCGCGGCCAATTTCCAGGTTGCTGGCAACTGAACACCCCCTATTCCTCACAAGAGACCCACCCCATGGACATGCCCATCAACCATTTCAAACACGCCATCCAGTCCGGTCAAAAGCAGATTGGCCTGTGGTCGCACCTGTGCAGCAACATCAGCACCGAAATCCTGGCGCATTGCAACTTTGACTGGCTGCTGCTGGACATGGAGCACTCCCCGAACGACCTCACGGAAATCGTGGCGCAATTGCAAGCCATGAAAGGCAGCCCGACCACGCCAATCGTGCGCCCACCGTGGAACGACATGGTGACCTTCAAGCGCTTGCTCGATGTGGGCGTGCAAACCCTGCTGGTGCCCTACATCCAGACCAAAGAAGAAGCCCAACAAGCGGTGTCCTACACCCGTTACCCGCCGCACGGCGTGCGCGGCTATGCAGGAGCACCCCGCGCCAGCCACTACGGCCGGGTGAAGGGTTATGCCCATCACAGCAGCGAAGAAATTTGCGTGCTGCTGCAGGTCGAAACCGTGTTGGGCCTGCAAAACATCGAAGCCATCGCCAACGTCGACGGCGTGGACGGCGTGTTCATCGGCCCCGGCGACTTGTCTGCGGCCTTGGGTCACTTGGGCAACCCCAAGCACCCCGAGGTGCTCAAGGTCATTGACGAATCCATCGCCCGCATCAAGGCCTGCGGCAAAGCGGCGGGCATCTTGACCGGCGACGAAGCCCTGGCCAAACACTATGTGGACCAAGGCTGCCTGTTTGTGGCTGTGGGTGCCGACCAAAACGTGCTGCGCGACAGCGCCACGGCCTTGGCTGGCCGTTTCAAATCCTGAACAGAACACAAGACATGCTGAATACCCCCGCGTCCACCATCCGATTTCCCCGCTTGCTGCTCACAGGCGCGGGCGGCAACCTGGGGCAAGTGTTGCGCCCTCGGCTCAAAGCCTATTGCGACGTGCTGCGCGTGAGCCACCGCCGCGATTTAGCCCCTGCAACGGCCGGGGAAGAAGTCCAACTCGCCTCCCTGGAAGACAAGGACCAGATGATGGCCTTGCTCGACGGCGTCAGCGCCGTGGTGCACATGGGCGGCGTCTCAACCGAACAGCCTTGGGACCCGATTTTGGCGGGCAACATTGTGGGCATGGTCAACCTCTACGAAGCCGCACGCCTAAAGGGCGTCCAGCGCATCGTGTTTGCCAGCTCCAACCATGTCACGGGTTTTTACCGCCAGGACGAAGTCGTCAACACCCGCATGCCCCCCAAGCCCGACGGGTTTTACGGCCTGTCCAAAGCCTTTGGCGAAGACCTGGCCCAGCTGTACTGGGACCGTTGGGGCATCGAAACCGTGAGCCTGCGCATTGGCTCATCGTTTACAGAGCCGCGCGACCGCCGCATGCTGGCCACCTACCTCAGCTACGACGACCTCGAACGCCTGGTGGTGGCCGCCCTCACGGCCCCCATCGTCGGGCACAGCATCATCTACGGCATGTCGGACAACCAAACCACCTGGTGGGACAACACGCACGCCCAACACATCGGCTACCGCCCGCTGGATTCGTCCGATGTGTTCCGCCCGGCCGTTGAAGCCCGCCAGCAAACCATCGACAAAAAAGACCCTGCCGCGATTTACCAAGGCGGCGCCTTCGTCAAGGCCACGCCCCACGGCTGAGTTCACGGCCCACAAGAAATTTCAAAGGGCCTGTCCCAAGTTTCACAACGCCCGGCAAGGCCTGCGGCTACGATGGGGAACTTTCAAAAACGCAACACCCCCTGCAGGAGACAAGCCATGCCCGTGATCACCACCATCGAAGACCTGCGCGTTCTGGCCGAAAAACGCGTGCCACGCATGTTTTACGACTACGCGGACAGCGGCTCCTGGACCGAGAGCACCTACCGAGCCAACGAAAGCGATTTTCAAAAGATCAAGCTGCGCCAGCGCGTGGCCGTGAACATGGAAAACCGCAGCACCGCCAGCACCATGGTGGGCGAGAAAGTGGCCATGCCAGTGGCTATTGCGCCCACGGGCCTGACGGGCATGCAGCACGCGGATGGCGAAATTTTGGCCGCCCGCGCTGCCAAAAAGTTTGGCGTGCCCTTCACTTTGTCCACCATGAGCATCTGCTCCATCGAAGACGTGGCCAAGCACGCCGGTGAAGGTTTTTGGTTTCAGCTGTACGTGATGAAAGACACGGGCTTCATCGAACGACTGATTGACCGCGCCAAAGCCGCCAAATGCGGTGCGTTGGTACTCACGCTGGACTTGCAAATTCTGGGGCAGCGCCACAAGGACCTGAAAAACGGGCTGTCTGCACCGCCCAAGCTGACCCTCAAAAACATCGTCAACATCGCCACCAAGCCGCGTTGGGCCTTGGGCATGCTGGGGACTCCGCGTCGCCAGTTCGGCAACATCGTGGGCCATGTCACGGGCGTGGCCGACATGAGCAGCCTGTCGTCGTGGACCGCTTCGCAGTTTGACCCCGGCCTGAACTGGGGCGATGTGGAGTGGATCAAAAAGCGCTGGGGCGGCAAACTCATCCTGAAGGGCATTCAGGACGTGGATGACGCTCACATGGCGGTGCAATCGGGCGCCGACGCCCTGATCGTCAGCAACCACGGCGGCCGCCAGCTTGACGGCGCTCAGTCCAGCATCGAAGCCCTGCCCGCCATCGTGGATGCCGTGGGCCAGAAGATCGAGGTGCACATGGACGGTGGTATCCGCAGCGGCCAGGACGTGGTCAAAGCCCGCGCACTGGGCGCCCAGGGTGTCTACATAGGCCGCTCCATGCTGTATGGCCTGGGCGCCATGGGCGAAGCGGGTGTGACCAAAGCGCTGGAAATCATCCACAAAGAACTCGATCTGACCATGGCCTTTTGCGGCCGCACGCAAATGGAGACGGTGGACAAGAGCATCTTGCTGCCAGGCACCTACCCAAAGGCCTGATGGGACCTGCATCGACCGCGACAACTCGGTCATCGCTGACAACTCGGTCATCGCTGACAACTCGGTCCTTCCCAACGACACCGTCATTCCCGACTTGATCGGGAATCCATCTTCGCCAAGCTGGATCCTCGGATCAAGTCCGAGGATGACAAAACACTTGGGGTCCTGTGACATCATGGCACTGTCCTGAACGCACCCGCACCCAGCCGTGACCCCGCCCATCCGCCGCATTGCCCACCTCGACATGGACGCGTTTTATGCGTCCTGCGAACTACTGCGCTACCCGCAGCTCAAGGGCTTGCCCGTGGTCATTGGCGGCGGCCGCCGCAAAGAAGACGACCTGCTGGCCAAGCTGCAAACGGCTTACCCTGAAGGCGAGTGGACCGAAGAGACTTTTGCCGAGCGGCTGGACCGCATCCCGGTGGACTTTTTTCCGCGCATCGAGGGCTATACCGGGCGCGGCGTGATCACCACCGCCACCTATGCGGCGCGGCAGTTTGGCATCGGCTCGGCCATGGGCCTGATGAAAGCCGCCAAGCTTTGCCCGCAGGCCCTCTTGTTGCCGGTGGACTTTGAGCGCTACAGGCATTTCTCGCGCACCTTCAAAAGCATCATCCTCGACATCGCCCCCGTCATGCAGGACCGGGGCGTGGACGAGGTCTACATCGACTTTACTGACGTGCCTGGCGGCCAGCGCGAAGGTGGGCGAGTGCTGGCGCGCTTGATCCAGAAAAGCATTTTTGAGGCCACGGGCCTGACCTGCTCGATCGGCGTGGCGCCCAACAAGCTGATCGCCAAAATGGCCAGCGAGTTTAACAAGCCCAATGGCATCTCCATCGTGCACGAGGCAGACCTGCAAAGCCTGATCTGGCCGCTGGCCTGC
>JBIKHW010000381.1:0-3339 GCA_044361935.1 Limnohabitans sp.
TGGTCAACGACAACGTGCTCTCGCGCTGGAACGATTTGGGCATCGCGGTCGAGACCACACAAAAGCTGCAGGGCATCGACATCGGTGCGCAGCGGGCGCGTTTTGTCTCGCCCGAAGGCGCGAGCACCGAGGTGCCTTACGACTTCATCCATGTGGTGCCGCCCATGCGTGCGCCCGATGCGGTCAAGAATTCCGACATGGCCTGGAAAGAGGGCCCCTTTGCCGCAGGCGGCTGGCTGGAGGTGGACAAGGACACCCTGCAACACCGCCGCTATCCCAACGTGTTTGGCGTGGGCGATGTGAACGGCACACCACGTGGCAAGACGGCGGCCACAGTCAAAAAGAGCGCACCCATCGTGGCCGAGCACTTGGTGGACGTGATCGCGGGCCGCACGCCCGGCCAGAAGTTTGATGGCTACACCTCGTGCCCGCTGATCGTGAAAGAAGGCTCGGCCATGCTGATCGAGTTCGACTACGCGGGCAAGCTCACGCCCTCGCTGCCCATGATCGAGCCGCTGCAGGCCAGTTACTTTGCCTGGCTGATGAAATACCACCTGCTCAAGCCCGCCTACATGGCGACACTCAAGGGCCGGGTTTGAAGCACACTCAGGGCATCAGGAGACGCGCATGTATGAAATCTGGCTGGCGATGAACATCGCCTTCGAAACGGCCTTGGGCCTGCTGCCCGCGCTGGCGCCGTTGGTGTTGATGTGGGCGGTGATGATGGTGATCAACCGCAAGAAGCTCAAGCGGGTCAAGCCAGTCATGCTGGCCGCTGTGGCCGTGCTTGTGGCGCTGGCGGCGGTGCTGGCCTTGCCGTCGTTGTCCAAGTCCACACTGGCCGACATGGGTTATTGGGTGGACTGGGCCGCTTTGCTGGGCATGGCCTCAGGTGTGGGCGTGGCGGCAGCGGTGCTGCTGTGGCCCTTGCTGGCCATGCGCCAGCGCTGAAGGTTTGTATCAGTGCTCAACCGTGTTGACTTGTTTGAGCGCCGGTTCGTCGATTGAGTCGTTGAATGGGTAGGTGAATCGGCATTTCAGCGCCCTGTCTTGCTCGATCCCCATTGGTCCATCAGGCGCTGGTCGCTGGCGCTTTCGGCTTCGACGCTGTCTTGGGGCAGCTGGCGCAGGCAGTCGGCCAGCGCTTGCGGGTCCGTTGGGGCGGTCGGGGTGGGCGCAGCCACCACTTGGTGCGATCTTCCGTCCCAAGCAAAAGGGTTGCGGAACACGGGCGGCTCGGGTTTGCAGTCGTCCCTGTAAATGGGCGGCCCGTCGTTGGCAAAGGGTGAAAACGAAATCGTCTTGTCAAAAATCAGAGGCTTGCCCGTGGGGGTGGGCGGCAGCGGTGGCATGTTTTGAATGGCTTGGCGGGCGAGTTGTTCGGCTTTGGCCGAGGTGGTCCATAGCGTTTGCACTTGCGTCAAGCGGCCATCAGGGGCAATCTCGATGCGAAAGCGCACCACGCCCTGGTCGGGGCCCTCAACAGCGGTGCCCATCATGCTGCGCACTTGCTGGCCCCAGCTGTAGCGGTAGCCCTTGCTGTTTTTGTTCGTGTAATGGGCGGCAAAAGCCCATTCTTCGGCGGTGGGTGGCGGGGGCGCGGCCAGGCTGGCACGGGGGCGATCGGGTGAGGGTGCTGGGGCTGGAGCCGCCAAGGCTGTGTTGGGCGGGGGTGGCTTGGTGGGTGCAGTGATGGGCGTTGTGGGGGGCGTTGTGGGGGGCGCTGATGGCGGTTCAGGCATTGGCTGGCGCGGTGGCGTGATCAGCTCTAAAAAGACAATTTTTTCAACGGGTTTGGACGCTTCGACAGGGCTGACGTATTTGAACTGATAGCCACTGGCCAGCAGCCACACGGCTGCATGCAAGGCCAGCGTGAGCAACAGCGCGATGAAATTTTTGTCTCTGGGCATGGGCGCCGTGGCGTTTGTTGGCGGTCTTGCCACCGTTCAGCGACAATATTCGTTTTGACTGATATTACCTGACGAAGTGGAGACACCCATGCGCTTTCGAACCCTCGCTCTTGCCGCCGCCACCGCTGGAAGCTTGCTGCTGGCCCCAGCGGCCCACGCAGACAAAAAAGCCATTGCCACCGACGAGATGGAGGCCTATCTGGAGTTTGTGGACTACGGCGGTGGCGTGATTTTTGCCGAGCAAATTCCCAAAGACGAATGGCCCAAGATGGTGGTGATCGATGCGCGTGACCCGGCGCAATTTGCCAAGGGGCACATCCCCGGTGCTGTCAACATGGATTGGCGTCAGGTGCTGGCCAAGCGCAACACCATCCCCAAAAACAAGCCTGTGCTCATTTATTGCAACACCGGGTCGCTGTCGGCCCAGGCCGGTTTTGCCCTGCGGGTCGCAGGCTGGGAGAACGTGCGCATCTTGCAAGGCGGCATGACAGAGTGGCAGGCCAAAGGCGGTTTTGACGCGGCGGCCAAAGCCGCAGGGCCAGCCAAGCATTGAGGCTTGTGGTTTTGGAGCCATGCATGGACAAGACCTTGAGGGCTTGCGATGGATCAATTTTGTCGATTTCACGACCGCAATTGTCACTATGCCAATCATTGCGATAACTCATGCCCAATACCTTCAGGGGTATGTACAGTTGATCCTGTTGATTGAATAAATCTCTCGATTTTTAAAACCGATAGTCAACTTCAAAGGAAATACACCATGTCCATGCCGCTCATCAACGAAGCCGCTCCCGCCTTCAGCGCCAACACCACCCACGGCCCCCGAAGCCTCGCCGACTACAAAGGCAAGTGGCTCATCTTGTTCTCGCACCCTGCCGACTTCACGCCTGTGTGCACCACCGAATTCATCGGTTTTGCCAAGCGTGCCGAGTTGTTCAAGAGCATGAACTGCGAATTGCTCGGCTTGTCGATCGACAGCATCTACTCGCACTTGGCTTGGATGCAGAGCATTCAGAACAACTTTGGTGTGGAGATTCCTTTCCCCATCATTGACGACATCAAGATGGAAGTGGCCCAAGCCTACGGCATGATCCACCCCGGTGCGGCCGACACCCAGGCCGTGCGTGCCACCTTCTTCATTGACCCCGAAGGCAAGCTTCGCGCCATGGTGTACTACCCCATGAGCAACGGCCGCTCGATCGAAGAGTTTGTGCGTTTGTTGCAAGCCATGCAGACCAGCGATGCCCACAAGATCGCCACCCCTGAGGGCTGGACGCCTGGTTGCGACGTCATCGTGCCACCGCCCAAAACACCCGAAGCCATTGCCAAGCGCAAAGGTGAGGGTTATGCCATGAAGGACTGGTATTTCTCCACCAAGTCCCTGTAAATTGAAGGCTTGCCCCCTTGCCGCCCAGCGGCAGGGGGTGTC
>JBIKHW010000382.1:0-3325 GCA_044361935.1 Limnohabitans sp.
AGTGGTCACAAGTTGTCGCGCTTTTTGCAGCAGCGACATGTGATGAAAAACTTCAACCGCGTCACGGGCGGCGTGTTTGTGGGCTTTGCCGCTTTGATGGCGGCCAGCCGCTGAAGTTCTTGGGGGGTATTTCGGCTTTCTTGGCTTTACCCCCGCTAATTGTGCGCCAAGCTGTGGATAAGCCCATGAACAAGCGCTGAGACCCGCATGCCTGTTGACATGGCAGCCAATGCTTGAAAATTAAGCAGTGGCTTCAACCCAGCGCTTTGGCAATTTTGTGGCGCGGTACGGTGGTTTTGGGGCACTGGCCCTTGGGCAGTTCAAACCACTGGCGCACGTCGTTTTCTACGCCCACGCCGTGCATGAAGTTGTAGATGGCTTTTTTGAGGCCTTGGCCCAGCAGATCGTGGTCCACGCCCGGGGGCATGGGGGTGGGGTCAACAAAGCCCACATCGTTTTTGGCAAAGGTGCCCTCGGGCAGCGGCAAGAGCGTCACGCCATAGGCCTCGGGGTTTTGGCCCACGGGTGAATGCACGGTGCAGACAAAGCGGTGGAAAAAGCCACTGTGGATGCAGCCGTTTTCAAACAACTGGCGCACGTATTCGAGTGCGTCCACAGTGTCTTGCACGGTTTGTGTGGGAAAGCCGTACATCAGGTAGGCGTGCACCAGCACGCCCGCATCGGCGAAGCCTTTGGTGACCTGCGCCACCTGCTCGACCGAGACCCCTTTTTTCATGAGGTTGAGCAAGCGGTCGGACGCGACCTCGAGGCCACCGGACATGGCGATGCACCCGCTTTGTGCCAACAAGTCGCACAACTCGGGGGTGAAGGTTTTCTCAAATCGGATGTTGCCCCACCACGAAATTTGTACACCCCGGCGCAGGAGCTCTTCGGCCAGGGCCTTGAGGGCTTTAGGCGGGGCGGCCTCGTCCACAAAGTGAAAGCCGGTTTGGCCCGTCTCGGCCACGATCTGCTCGATGCGGTCGACCAGCGTGCTGGCCTGCGCGGTTTCGTAGCGGCTGATGTAGTCCAGGCTCACGTCGCAAAAGCTGCATTTTTTCCAGTAGCAGCCGTGCGCCACGGTGAGCTTGTTCCAGCGCCCATCACTCCACAGCCGGTTCATGGGGTTGAGCATGTCCAGCAGCGACAGGTATTTGTGCAGCGGCAGGCCGTCCCAAGTGGCTGTGCCCACCTCTTCAAACGAGATGTCGGGTTCAGCCAAGTTGATGTACTGCACCTGGTCTGCATCGTTTCGCACAAAGGTGCGTTGCAGGCGTTGCATGCTGCGCTGGCCCTGCAGGTGCTCGATCAGGCTGAGCAGCGGGCGTTCACCGCCGTCGAGCGTGACGAAGTCCACATGGTCAAACACGCGGGCGTCTTTCAACTCGCGCAGTTCGGTGTTCACAAAGCCGCCGCCCAAGCCGATACGGATGTGGGGGTGCGCCCGTTTGATGCACTGGGCGATGCGAAACGCCGCATACACCGAGCCGGGGAAGGGCACCGACAGCAACACCAGCTTGGGCTGATGCCGCTCAATGGCCTCCAGTGCCAGGCGCTCCAGCGTGATGTCGATCAAATTGGGCGGTTCGGCCAGGGCTTCGGCCAGCGCGTCAAAGCTGGGCTGGCTCGCGGCCAGGCGCTCGGCGTAGCGCACGAACTCAAAGCCTTCATCGACGGCGTCGCGCAGCACATCGGCCAGGTCATTCAAATACAGCGTGGCCAGGTGGCGGGCGCGGTCGGTTTGGCCCAAAGCGCCAAAGGCCCAGCCAATCGGGTCGCCCGTGCCATCGTCCGCATACGCGTCGAGTGCCGCAAAACGTGGGCCTTCGGGCAGAAAGCCCCGGCCTGCAATGCGGTGGCTCAGGGTGCT
Organism: Limnohabitans sp.; assembly: GCA_044361935.1. Taxonomy (GTDB): domain Bacteria; phylum Pseudomonadota; class Gammaproteobacteria; order Burkholderiales; family Burkholderiaceae_C; genus Limnohabitans_A. The sequence goes on from JBIKHW010000382.1 coordinate 1,871, forward strand.
GTCGCGCCCTTGCAAAAAGGCGATGACCGGGTCGATGCTGATGGCGTAGTCGTTGAAGTGGTCGAGGAAAAAGTTGACCGGGCCCGAGCGCTCTTCGACGGGCAAGGCCAGCGCGGCATCGCGCAAATCCGTCAGGCCTTGGCGGTTGAGCAAGGCCAGCACAGTGGCCAGCGCCAAATCCTCTTGCACCGCATCAAAGCCCCGCGAACGCAAAAAACCCGTCAGGTAGGCCGTGGACGGGTAGGGTGTGTTGAGCTGCGTCATCGGTGGGATGAGGCTCAAAACTTTGAACGGGGCGGGGCTGGGCATGTTGGTTTTTCGCTGAATATGGCTTGATTATCCTTGCTACCGGGTCAAGGGGGAGTCAAGTGCTCTTACCGTTTGACGGTATAAAATGATGACATGATCCTTTCGTTCAACTGCTCGGATACGGCCCGACTCTTTGAGAAGGGAAAAGCCAGGCGTTTTACCAATATTCGGGCAGCGGCTGAACGGAAACTGCAGATGCTGGACAGTGCTGCGACCCTTGATTTTTTGCGATCACCGCCCGGCAACCGGTTGGAAGCCTTGTCGGGTGACAGGGCCGGTCAGCACAGCATCCGGGTGAATGATCAATGGCGTATTTGTTTCACCTGGACGGCCGACGGTCCGATGGGTGTTGAGATTTTGGATTACCACTGAAAGCGGGGTTTGACCATGAAAAACGGCATGCGTCCGGTTCATCCCGGAGAAATTTTGCGTGAAGATTATTTGCAGCCATTGGGCATGAGCGTGAACGCTTTGGCCAAGGCGCTGCATGTCACCCCCAGCCGCATGAACGACATCGTGTTGGAGCGGCGCAGTGTCACGCTTGACACGGCGCTGCGATTGGCCCGTTACTTTGGGGGCGACGCGCAGTCCTGGCTCAATTTGCAGCAGGCTTACGACCTGAAAATGGCTGAACAGTCCTTGATGAAAACCATCATGCAAACCGTCATGCCCTACAAGCCTCCGCCATTGGCCATCTCTTGAGCCTTCTCGATCTCATCGTTCAGCCCAGTGAGCAGGCGCCGCTGACTCCCGCCCAGCAGCGCTTCAACGATTTGCTGGCCCGCATCGAGCAGTTGTCAGGCCTCATCCAGCGGCTCGAAGCTTGGTCAGACCGACACCGGTACACCCACATCCAGGCATTGCGCGAGTCGGTGCAGCTGGCGCAAGCGCACCGCAAAAGCCTGCTGCTCTTTGTGCATGAACGTCTGCAAACAGCAGACCTCACGGACCGGCAGCAACGCATGGCACGGGGCATGGTGCGTGGCTTGATCGATCATTTGGCCCCCATGGCCGACCCGCAAGTGCAGGCGCTGGCCGATGTGTATGTGAGCGAAGAGGACACCCAAGAAGCGGCCGAGGAGCAGGCCGAGGCGGCGCAGCGACTGCGCGAGCGCATTGAAGAAGCGCTGGGCCAACCCATTGAAA
>JBIKHW010000464.1:0-3317 GCA_044361935.1 Limnohabitans sp.
TGTATGTTGTTGGATCAGACGGCGCAGAGACGACGCTTTATTGCTTGCGTGAGGGCGAATGGGGTGGAGAAGGATCTTTGCTCAAAAAAGAAATGCGTCGATATGACCTGCGTGCACTTACGACAGCAAATATTTGTTTGATTCCAGCCCATACATTTGAAACGCTGCGCAAGGAATCCATCCAGTTCAACCATTACATCATTGAGATCATGAACGCACGAATGGGTGCATTTGTGACTATGTTGGTAGCCTCTAGGCTTCTTAGCCCGGAACTGCGAGTAGCCAGGGGTTTAATGATGGTGGCAACCGAGCGACTTCAAGGCATGCAAAAATTAGCGGTAACGCAACACGAGTTGTCACTCATTTGTGGACTCTCACGCCAACGAGTGAACATGGCTCTTGGGGATTTCAAACGCTTGAATATTGTCACAGTTGAGCACAAAAAAGGAATGATTGATGTTGATGTTCAGAAGCTAAAAATTTATGCTCTAAATGAGGGTTTCGTGGCTTCTAACAGGGCGTTGTGACTTGCATGTTTTTCAAACTCAATTAAATTGTTCGTCTGTGCATACGGCGGCACGGACGAACATTACTCGTAATCCAGTGAGTTAGCTTTTACGCATGATTTCTTGACGCCTTTTGTCTTGGGCGCGACGATTTCCGGGATCACTCATTCCTTCTGGCAATTTGTCATCAAGTGCAACAGTACGTTCATGAATTTGTCGGAGAACGCTATCTTGTAAAGCTTTTTTCGACATGGCATATGCAGTGTTGCAATCAGGTGTGATGCAGCGCGCGTATTCGATAGCCGTGCTGAGGAGGGACTGCTCCTCAACTACTTCATGGAAGAAGCCAAGTTTTTCAGCTTCCTCAAAATCGTAAAGCTTTCCTCTGAGTGTTGTCAGTGCTCCAACTTGATCGCCCAAGGCGTACTTGATAATCTCAACGTATGCTGCTGGCATTGGGATTCCAATAGGTACTTCATTTAGACCAAATTTCGCGGTTTTTCGTGCTGCTACTCGGAAGTCGCAGTCTAGGGCCGTGATCAAGCCTCCAGCAATGGCATGACCGTTGATTGCTGCCACTGTAGGTCGGGGGTAGGTAAAGATTCTCAGATTTGTTTCACGATAGGCTCTGTACCAATCTCGAATCTTTTCTAGGTTACCGCTGCCAAATATGTTGAAGCTATATTGAAAGTCAATCCCAGCTGAAAATGAATTCCCGTGTCCAGTCAAGACGACGGGCAGTTCAGAAAAATCTTTTTCTAAGCGATCGAAAGCACTGTGAAGGTCTCCAAAAAACTGATCGTTTTGAACGTTAACTTTGTTTGTGTTCATGCGCACGACCGCGCATTCTCCAATGACTTCAATATCCCATGCCATGTGCATCTCCTGGTTAGCAAAAGCCTAGATTGGCTTAGAAGAAGTCTATGAAAAAACCAATTGGATTCATGTCATTGCAATGACATCATGAACAATTTTTCGACAACACAATGGATTCCGATTTCCTGAACCTAGAATCCGTTTTCCAAAAATGAAAAAAGCTCAGATCGTATACACGCATCCTGAACTACAGTCCTTAGTCGCAGCTATGAGTCGATTATTGAATTTACGAATGGCTGCCACGATATAAGCTTTATGGCCGTTTTGGGTTGCCTACTGCCGCCTACAACCATCCTTGATCGTCCGGCCCAGCCTTGACCCGAAATCGTTGTGTGAAACGACCTGAGTGCAGCGGCAGCTATTGATCGATTTTTTATCATTAAGGACGGCTGTCGGCGGCGCAAGCGGTCGGTCACGAGCAATCTCAATAGCAGTTGTTCGCAGCTAACATTCACGGCGGATTCAACCGGTCAGCCAACACCTTTGAATATGGGCAATTTGTTAAGCACCAAACACCATGCACACTGGACTGCCACACTGATGCTTGAGCTCGGTCGGACGCAACTTTCCTGAGTCTGGGTCCACAGAAAATGCAACGATTGAGTCACTGTCTTCGTTCAACACGTAGAGCCAACGCCCATCTTTTGACAGAACAAAGAAGCGAGGCGTTTTCCCCGCTGAGGGTTGGCTTTGAATCAAGCTTAATCGACCATTTCCTTGATCGATCTTGAAAACTCCAATCGTGTCTTCACCTCGGTTTGAAACATACAAAGTGTGACCAGCTCGGTCTACCTCAATCTCGGAAGATCGGCTGTTGCCGACAAAGGTGTCGGCCAGACCACTGATGATTTGGAAGGGACTCAGTTGACCGCTACTCAGATCAAATCGACAGACCGTCACAGTCGAGTCCAATTCATTGGCAATGAAGACCCATGGCTGGTGGGGGTGAAAAGCAAGATGCCGAGGTCCAGAGGACTCTCGACCTAAAGCTGCAGGGAACCCAGCTGGGCGCAGCTGTCCGGCTTCGAACCGAAACACGAAAGTTTTATCCAATCCCTTGTCAGGCACGACCACGAACTGCCCGCTTGGATCAAACGGGTTGAAGTGGGGTTTCGGAAAAGGTTGCTCTTTGCGGTGCGGGCCAGGTTCGCCTTCCAGTTTTATCAACTGGGTCAGTGCTCCGATAGCGCCATTAGTTTGAATTTCGAGAACCGCCAGACTGCTGGTGATGTGGTTAGACACCACCACAAAACGCTCGGTAGGGTCCAGCGCCAAATGCACCGGATTCTTGCCTTGAGTACTTTGGCTGTTGAGGAACTCGATCCGACCTGTGCTCTGGTCCACAACAAATGAGCTGATCTCTTCACAGTCGCCGTGCACAGCGTAGAGCCGATCACCAGCTTTGTTCAAAGCTAGGAATGATGGATTGACTAGGTCACCAAGAATCTGTATCAATTCCAGTACACCAGTCACTGGGTCACAGCGATACACGCTGATGCCATCTCCTCTGGCATTTCGCTCACGGGTGGTTCGGGAGCCGACATAAGCAAACATGTTTCCCCCTTAAGCCGCAGGCGCCACAGAGGCGCCTTGTATGCCATTGCGATGCAGCGCCTCCGCCACAAAGCCACTGGCCTTCATCTCTTCTACAAACTTTGCCAGATACGTTGATGCATCCGAGCCACGCGACTTGGGTGTCCCCATCGCTTGCTGGATCACCATGAAGCGGCCCGGCAGTAGCCGATAGCCTGAAAATCGATTCATATCGGCTTCGAGTTGCTGCTTTACGCCCGCCGCCACTTCCAGCATCTGCTCGACAAATACATCGACCACTGTGGGTGATGTGGGCGCGCGCACAATCTCGGCTAGCTTGAGTTCACGGGTCAAAAACAGATCGTAGGCACTTCCTTTGCCCACCGTAACGCGAATACCTTG
>JBIKHW010000383.1:0-3317 GCA_044361935.1 Limnohabitans sp.
CCCGCTACGCCGCCAAGGGCCGCTGGATTGATGCTGCGCTGCAGTCGATGGTGCTGTCCAACCAATCGGGCGCTGAAATTTTGCGCACGCACGGCGCCACCGCCTGCACCGACCTGACAGGTTTTGGCCTGCTGGGCCACCTGGTGGAGATGACCCGTCCGTCCGGCGTGGACGCAGAACTGACCATGAGCACCCTGCCCCTGCTGGATGGCGCGGTGGACTGCGTTCAGGCGGGCATTGTCAGCTCTTTGCAGCCCGCCAATGTTCGCCTGCGCCGCGCCCTGCGCAACGCAGACGAGTTCATCAACGACCCACGTTATCCCCTGCTGTTTGACCCACAGACTGCGGGTGGCCTGCTGGCCAGCGTGCCCGCCGCCCAAGCCGCCGCCTGCGTGCAGGCGCTCAAGGCGGCAGGTTACCCCCACACCGCCATCATTGGCCGCATCACCGCACAAAGCCAAGCCATCGAACCGGTGCTGCTGAAAACCTGAACGCCTCCGAGATCTGGAACCCTATGCCTACCGAACAGCTCCTGCTCAACGCTGACCTGAGCCAGCGCTGCATCATCCACAGCCCCTCGCTCGACTGGGTGGACTCACCCGCAACGGGCGTGTCCCGCCGCATGCTCGAGCGCGACGGCGGCGAAGTGGCCCGCGCCACTTCCATCGTGCGTTATGCGCCGGGCTCGGCCTTTGCCAGCCACACCCACGGCGGGGGCGAGGAAATTTTGGTGCTCGAGGGCACGCTGCACGACGAGCATGGGGTTTATGGCCCCGGCACTTACATCAAGAACCCAGTGAGCAGCTCGCACGCACCGTCCTCGCCCGAGGGCTGCACCTTATTTGTGAAGCTGCGCCACCTGGACCCGCGCGACGACGAGCGCGTGGTCATCGACACGCGCCGCAGCGAGTGGCGTCAGGGCATGGTGGAGGGCCTGAAGGTCTTGCCGCTGAACACCTTCGAGACCCAAAACACCGCCATGGTGCGCTGGGCACCACAGACGTTTTTCAACCCACACCGGCATTGGGGCGGTGAAGAAATTTTGGTGGTCGACGGCGTGTTCTCGGACGAGCACGGTGACTACCCCGCAGGCAGCTGGCTGCGCAGCCCGCACATGAGCCAGCACCAACCGTTCAGCCGCGAAGGCTGCTTGATTCTGGTGAAAACCGGGCATCTGACATGACGAAGCCCAACATCCAAGTGGTGGTGTTCGACGCCTACGGCACCCTGTTCGATGTGTATTCGATCGGCGCTTTGGCCGAAAAGCTTTACCCCGGCCAAGGCGCTGCGCTGTCGGTGCTGTGGCGCGACAAGCAAATCGAGTACACACGCCTGATTTCACTGAGCGACTCCAACCCCGAAGGCAGTCGGCACTACCAATCGTTTTGGGACATCACACGCGCGTCGCTGCGTTTTGCACTGGCGCGTTTGGGCTTGGTGCACAGCGTGGCCAATGAAGATGCGCTGATGGCGCAATACGCCCAACTCACGGCCTTCCCGGAAAACCTGGGTGTGCTGCAAGCCTTGCGCCAACGCGGCGTGGCCACGGCGATTTTGTCGAACGGCAGTCCAGAGATGCTGCAGTCGGCCGTGCACAGTGCGGGCATGAGGGACTTGCTGGATGCGGTGTTGTCGGTGGACAGCGTGCGACAGTTCAAGACCACACCCATCAGTTACCAACTGGTGCAAGACCACTTTGGCTTGGCCCCCGCGGATGTGCTGTTTGTGTCGAGCAACGCCTGGGACGCGCTGGGCGCCACTTGGTTTGGCTTCACCACCCTGTGGGTCAACCGCCAGGGTCTGCCGCCTGAGGCCATTGGCCCAGCGCCCCACCACACGGGCCGCGACTTGAACGAAGTGCTGAAGGTCTTGGGTTAATGCACCGACCGGGCTGCTGCTTGTAAGCCGCTTGCACGGATCGGGTTTTTAAAATGGCATTTGCTTGAACCGCCCACTTTGATGCCCGTATGAACTCCCCATCTGCCTCGTCTTTGGCCCCCCTGCTGGCACCCCACGGCGTTTTGCGCGTGGCCATCAACCTGGGCAACCCGGTGCTCGCCGGGCTCGATGCAGCGGGTGAGCCCTCGGGCATCTCTGCCGATTTGTCTCGCCTCTTGGCCGCACAGTTGGGCCTGAAAATTGAATGGCGCATCTTCAAGAAAGCCGACGAATCGGTGCAGTGCGTGCGTGCCGACGAAGCAGACATCGGCTTTTTTGCCATCGACCCGGTGCGCGGCGAAGGGCTGCATTTTTCACCGCCCTATGTGCAGATTGAAGGCGCCTACATGGTGAGCAGCGACTCGCCGCTGCAAAGCAACGACGAAGTCGACCAGACCAAAAACCGTGTGACGGTGGGCGCGGGCAGCGCCTACGATTTGTTTTTGACCCGCCAGCTGAAACACGCCTCCATCGTGCGTGCGCCCAGCTCGCCTGCGGTGGTCGAGGTGTTCATGGCACAGCAACTTGAAGTGGCCGCAGGCGTCAAGCAGCAACTGGAGGCCGATGCCCAGCGCCTGCCCGGCGTGCGCCTGCTGCCCGGCCGCTTCATGGTGATCCACCAGGCCATGGGCATGCCCGCCCAGCGTGGCGCTCAGGCACGCGAGTACCTGAATGGGTTTGTGGAAGACGCCAAACAATCCGGTTGGGTGGCCCAGGCCTTCGTTCGCCATCAGATTCAGGGCGCTGCAGTGGCCCCACCCGGATATCCCGCACAGGACTGAGGAGCCCGAGGTCCGGTGATAAATTGGGCTTGAATTTTTCAACCCCAGAGACACACCGATGACCTCCAAAAAAACCGACCGCCTGCCCGAAATTCCGCGTGAAGACATGACCGAGGCCCAGCGTGCCGCAGTGGACGAACTGGTCAGTGGGCCACGCGGCAAACTGACCGGTCCATTCATTCCCCTGATGCGCAGCCCCGAGCTGATGCGCCGCCTGCAAAAAGTGGGCGAATACCTGCGCTACGACAACACCGTGGGTTTGCACAACTCGGAGTTCGCCGTGCTGGTGGTGGCACGCCACTGGTCGCAACCGGTGGAGTGGCACATCCACAAACCGATTGCCATGAAAGCAGGTGTGAGCGAAGAGACCTGCAACGCGATTGCCGAAGGCCGACGCCCGCCGAACATGACGGCGCAAGAAACTGTGGTGTACGACTTCTTGCAAGAGCTGCTGCACAACCAGTCGGTGAGCGACGTGACCTGGGCGGCTGCGCAAAAGATGTTTGGCGACCAGGGCGTGATCGACATGACGGCGCACTGTGGCTACTACAGCCTGCAGGCCATGGTCATGAACACCACGCGCCGAGAGTTGCCAGA
>JBIKHW010000384.1:0-3306 GCA_044361935.1 Limnohabitans sp.
CCACCCTGCATTGGCCTTCACCGAGACAGCCGGTTGCAACACCGTGGTGCTGGAATCGGCGCAAGACCTCGACGCGGCTTTGCGCAATCTGGCCACCACCATGTGCCTGTTCAGCGCGCAAATGTGCACCAGCCCGCAAAACATCTACATCCCCCAGTCGGGGGTGAACACGCCGCAAGGCACGGTGCCTTTTAACGAAGTCGCCCAACGCCTGGCCACAGCCGTGCAGGCCCTGACCTCGGACCCGAAAAAAGCGTCCATGATTTTGGCCACGATTCAGTCGCCACAAACCTTGGCTTTGCTGCAAGAGCTGCAAGCGCAAGGCCAGCAGCGCGGCAAGGTGTTGCTGTCACCCGAGCCCTACACACACCCTGAATTTCCGGGTGCCCGCACCAGCACGCCACTCATGCTGCAAGTCAGCACGCGCGAGCGTGATCTGTACGCCGAAGAGCGTTTCGGCCCGATCAGTTTTGTCATCGCATGTGAGGATGCACAAGATGCCCTGAAGCAGGCCACACAAGACGCCCGCAGCCAAGGGGGTTTGACCGCATTTTTGTATTCCACCCGTGAAGACTTCATCGCCCAAGCCGAGGCCGCCTATGCCCGCGCAGGCGCGCAGCTGACCATCAACCTGGTGGGAGCGATGCCTTTGAACTTTGCAGCGGCCTACAGCGATTACCACGTCACGGGCCTGAACCCAGCGGGCAATGCAACACTGACCAACCTGGCTTTTGTGGCTGGTCGGTTTGGCATTGTGCAGTCGCGTCGCCCGGTCACACCAGAAAGTAGCACCACCCCATGAACCACCTGCGCATGCCCCTTCGACTGCCGGTGTTTGCTGCGCCGATGTTTTTGATCTCGGGCCCCGAGATGGTCATGGCCGCCTGCAAGGCGGGCATTGTGGGAGCCTTCCCCACCCCCAATGCTCGGCCTATTGAAAAACTCGACGAGTGGATGAAAACCATCACCGAAGGCTTGGCGGCCGCCCGTGATGTGCAAGGGGCAGACACCGTGGGCCCCTGGTGCGCCAACCTCGTCACCCACTCTTCCAACACCCGCCTGGCGCAAGACCTGGAATTGATTGCCCGCTACAAACCGCCCGTGGTGGTCACGGCCCTGGGCAGCCCCAAACCCGCCATCGAGGTGGTCCAAGGCTATGGCGGACGGGTGTTCGCCGACGTCATCAACCTGACGCTGGCCCAAAAAGCCGTCAAGGCCGGGGCAGACGGCCTAGCTTGCGTCTCGGCAGGTGCGGGTGGGCACACCGGCTTTTTGTCGCCGTTTGCTTTTGTCAGCGCCATCCGCGAGTTCTTCGATGGCGAGGTGGTTTTGGGCGGCGGCATCAGCGACGGCTGGGGCATTGCCGGGGCCATCGCAGCAGGGGCTGATTATGTTTACATGGGCACACGCTTCATTCCGGCCCTTGAGAGCATGGCGCCCGAGGCCTACAAACAAATGATCGTCGACAGCACGGTGGACGACCTGATCGTCAGCGCTGGGGTGACCGGTACATCGGCCAGTTGGCTCAAGCCCTCGCTGCGACTGAACGGCCTGGACCCGGACAACATGCCCGATGCACCCTCCCGCCAATACGACAGCAGCGCATCCTTTGCGGGCAAGAAATGGTTGGACGTTTGGGCAGCAGGCCAGGGCCTGGGCACCATCCACCAAACCGCCCCCATGTCCAGCATCGTGGAGCAGCTGGCCCTTGAATACACCACCGCAATGCAGCGCTTGCAAGCCCTGCCCTACCCCCAAAGGAGTTTCCAATGAGCGCACCCGTTTACATTTTAGGCGGCTACCAGTCCGACTTCGCCAAGTCCTGGTCACGCCAGGGTCAGGACATCTCTGACATGGTGAAAGAAGCCACGCAAGGCGTGCTGGACCATGCTGGGCTCGACACCTCGGCCATTGAGAGCATCCATGTGGGCAATGCCTTTGGTGAACTGCAACGCCAGCAGGCCCACCTGGGCTCCATGGTGGCGCAAATGACGCCAGAACTCTGGGGCGTACCGGCCATGCGCCATGAAGGTGCCTGCGCATCTTCGTCTCTGGGCGTGTTGGCGGCCATGGCCGAAATCGAAGCGGGCCGTTACGACTGTGTGCTGGTTATGGGCGTCGAGGAATTCAAGAACACCCCAGGGAATGTGGCCTCGGTCAACCAGAACGCTGCGGCCTGGCAGGGGCACGAAGACATTGATTGCACGTACATGTGGCCTGCCGCTTTTGGCCTCTTGGCAAAAGAATACGAGCGCCGCTACGGCCTGGACCGCAAGCACTTGAACCGCATTGCCGAAATCAACTACGGGAACGCCAAACGCAACCCCTTGGCGCAAACCCGCGCTTGGCAATTCGATGCCCTGAGCTTCACCGATGATGACCAAGCCAACCCCATCATCGAGCCCGGCACACGCCGCCAGGACTGCGGCCAGATCACCGATGGGGCCTGCGCTGTGGTGTTGGCTTCCGCCCGTTTTGCCCAGGCCTATGCCCAAAAACGCGGCCATGGCCTGGACCAATTGGCCCGCATTGCGGGCTGGGGCCATCGCAACGCGGGTCTGCGCCTGCGCGACAAGATAGAACGCAGCCAAGGCCAGACTTATATTTTTCCCCATGTGCGGCAAACGATCGAAGACGCCTGGCGTCGTGCCGGTGTGTCGGGCATTGACGCGATGAGCGGCATTGAGACCCACGACTGCTTCACCACCACCGAGTACATGGCCATTGACCACCTGGGCCTGACCGCACCGGGTCAAAGCTGGCAAGCGGTCGAAGACGGCACGATTGCCCCAGGGGGTAGTTGCCCCGTGAACATGAGTGGCGGCCTGATCGGTTGCGGCCACCCGGTGGGCGCCACAGGCACCCGCATGCTGTGGGATGCCACGCGCCAAGTCACCGGCCAAGCCGAGGCCTGTCAGATTGAAGGCGCCAAGCGCATCCAAACCTTGAACATCGGTGGCTCTTGCGCCACCGTGGTGAGTTTTGTGGTCGAGGCTGGACAAGCATGATCCATTCTTTATGGCTACAGCACGGTCAAATCCTTTTGGTGGCTTGGGCCTTGCTCGCCGCCGTGTGGCTTTGGGCCATGCCGCGCGAAAACATCCGCTGGATTGACCGGGCCTACCCTGTGCTGCCCTTGGGCGTGGTGGCCGTGGCCGCCAGCGGTCAAGTGGCCCCGGATTTTTTGGCTGATTTTTTACAGTTAGGCCTGTGGCTGTGGCTGTGGTTGACCGTGGTGTGGGTCATCAGCCTGATCAAACGCGATGCCAGCATCATGGACATCGCCTACGGCCTGCTGTTGTTGGC
>JBIKHW010000385.1:0-3303 GCA_044361935.1 Limnohabitans sp.
AGGTCATCGGCAAACCATGCAGTGGCTTTATGGCATGGCGTGTGTGGTCACAGGTGCATTCACCTTATTGCCTGGACGTTTGTTGGGCCAATGGCTTTGGTCTGGCGCTGCGGGTTAAAGCATGCCCACACCCTCGATCCACAAAACCGCCCGCCTCGGCGCCTTGGCCATCGCCGCCGTGTGGCTGGCCGTGGCCGGGGTCTTGTACCTGGTGTTTGACCAGATCGAGCAAAAGCGCCAGGCCAGCCTCAAGCCCTATGCGCTGAGCTCGGGTGATCTGGTCATTCCGCGCCAGCTCGACGGGCATTTTCATGTGGAGGGAGAAGTCAACCGCCAGCCCGTGCGTTTTTTGGTGGACACCGGGGCCAGCCATGTGAGCGTGAGCCAGGCGCTGGCCAGCCAAGCCGGGCTGCCTGAGGGCCAAAACATCACCTTGCACACCGCCAACGGCCAGCGCCCCGGCCAGCTGGTGCGCAGCGTGCCTGTGCGGGCAGGGCATCTGGTGATGAATGACACCAGCGTCACCGTGGGCCTGACCGGCATGCCGCCCGAACAAGCGCTGCTGGGCCAGGCGTTTTTGAAACACTTTGACGTGGAAATCCGGCGCGACGAGATGGTGCTGCGCCAGCGGCGATGAAACAGTGGCGATATGTTTTTCATCCGTGCAGACTCAAATCGCACCGACAAGCACGTACGCTCACTTGTTTTACAATGATTATCGTGCTACGTTAGCATGCCAGTACAACGCATCAGAATGTAAAACCATGACAACCGTGTCCGTCTCCCCAAAATTCCAAGTGGTAATCCCTAAAGAGATCCGCGAAGCGCTGCAGCTCTTTGCCGGGCAGCGTATGGAAGTGCGGCTCAACGACGGCAAAGTCGAGTTTGTACCGGAACAATCCATCCTTTCCTACAAAGGGCGCTGGCCCGGCATCGACAGCACTGTGGTACGCGACGCCGATCGGGTGTGAGCATGGCATCCCTCACCCGGACAGACCGGCCATGGCATGTGGTAGACAGTTGCGGCTGGCTGGCCTTTTTTGGCGGCGAACCCAACGCCCCGTTTTTTGAAGCCGCTTTTGCCAAACCCGACGCCTTGATCGTGCCGGCCCTCACCCTCTATGAAGTGGGCAAACGCATGCTGCAAGAGCGCGGCGAGGATGCCGCACTCGAAGCTTTGGCCGTGATGCAAAAAGGCAAGGTGGTGCAACTGTCACCCGCCGACTTGTTTGAAGCAGCCAAGACGGCAGCTCAGCACAAACTGTCGATGGGCGACGCCATCATTTGGCAAACCGCACAAGTGCACTCCGCCATGCTCTACACCCAAGATGCGGGCTTGCGCCACATGCCGCATGTGCTGTTCAAGGCCAAGTAAGCCCCTGAACATGCAGCGCAGCTTCTGAATGAAGCCGCTGAATGCAGACGTTCAATGCCGCCAGTGTTCGCGCTGCCCCCGCCTGCCACCACGATCACGCTCATCCTCGCGGAACTGCCCGCGCTCTTGGCCACGGTGTCCACGGTCGTGCCCTGGGCCCCAGATTTGCGCCGGAGGATGCGCCCGGGGCACATAGATCACACGCGGCGGCGGTGGCGGGGCATAAATCACACGCGGCGGCGGTGGCGGGGCATAAATCACCCGGGGCGGGCCGTAATAGACCGGGCTGGGCACGCCCACATGACCATAAACCGGGGCATGGCCGATGCGCGAATGCACCGACACCGACGGCTCCACCACCAGCGGGTGAGCGCAGCCCACCTGCATCAAAGCCAGACCCAACAGCCCGAGCAAGGCCAATGGCCTTGAAAACGACGACTTGAACGGAAAAAGCATCACAAAGTTCCTCTGATGACGTTGGCTTTTCTTGAAAGCATGCTCCCTGCCCCTTTAGCGCGACAGCCAGGGCTTTGGTGCACAGCCCACGCCTGACATTCGTGTCCATTCGTAACTGGCCCGGCAAAGACTGGCCCGCGCCACCCCCTAAAATCAAGCGCTATGACCACCCCCACCGCCCCAGACACCACCGCCGACCACAAAGTCAGCAACTTCCTGCGCCAAATCATCGAAAAAGACCTGGAACAAGGCACCTACGCCAGCCGCCGCTGGGCAGGCAGCCCGGGTGATGCCGCGCACCACGCTGCGGGCGAGCCCGACCCGGCCAAGATCCGCACCCGCTTTCCGCCCGAGCCCAACGGCTACCTGCATGTGGGCCACGCCAAAAGCATCTGCATCAACTTCGGGCTGGCCAAGGAATACGGCGGCGTGTGCCACCTGCGCTTTGACGACACCAACCCCGAAAAAGAAGACACCGAATACGTCAACAGCATCATCGACGCCGTGAAATGGCTCGGCTTTGACTGGGCACAGTTGGACCAGGCCGCTGGCAGCGCCGCGCCTTACCAAGCCAGCGACTACTTCGACTTCATGTACCGCGCCGCCGAGGCCTTGATCGAAGCAGGCCACGCCTATGTGGACGAACAAAGTGCCGAAGACATGCGTGCCAACCGGGGCGACTTTGGCAAACCCGGCGTGGACAGCCCTTTCCGCACCCGCACCGTGGCAGAAAACCTGGCGCGATTCCGCGAAATGCGCGACGGCAAGCTCGATGACGGCGCCGCCGTGCTGCGTGCCAAGATCGACATGGCATCGCCCAACATCAACCTGCGCGACCCGGCCATTTACCGCATCCGCCGCGCCACCCACCACCACACGGGCGACACCTGGTGCATCTACCCGATGTACACCTTTGCACACCCCATCGAAGACGCGCTGGAGCAAATCACCCACAGCATCTGCACGCTGGAGTTTGAAGACCAGCGCCCGTTTTACGACTGGCTGATGGAGCGCTTGTGCGAATGTGGCCTGCTGGCCGCGCCCAGCCCCAAACAATACGAATTTGCCCGCCTGAACCTGACCTATGTGATCACCAGCAAACGCAAGCTGGCGCAACTGGTCAATGAAGGCAAAGTCAGTGGCTGGGACGACCCGCGCATGCCGACCATCGTGGGCCTGCGCCGCCGGGGCTACACACCTGAAAGCCTGCGCCTGTTTGCCGACCGCATTGGCGTGACCAAGAGCGACAGCTGGATCGACTACAGCACCCTTGAGGGCTGCCTGCGCGAAGACCTGGAAAACAAAGCCCACCGCGGCATGGCCGTGCTCGACCCGGTCAAGCTCGTGCTGACCAACTGGGCCGAGGCCTTTGGCAGCGATGGCTACACCGAAGACTGCACCCAACCCGCCCTGCCCCTCTCGGCAATCGCCGAAGGCCAAACGCCCCCAGCCGACCGAACGTTCCTGATCGG
>JBIKHW010000072.1:0-10768 GCA_044361935.1 Limnohabitans sp.
CAACCCCGAGATGGACCGGCTCTTGCAAGCTGCAGCCATTGAGATGGATGTTGCCAAACGCCGCAAGTTCCTCGAAGACGCCAACGCGCTGGTCGATAAAGACAAGCAGCGCCTGCCCATTGTTGCTGTGGGTTCGGCCTGGGCGATGCAAAAGAGCAAAGTCACCATCAAGCCACGTGTGGACGAAGACACGCTGGCGATGAACATCAAGCCGGCAAGATAAGACATGGCTGGGATGGCACTTGGGCTGCACGGAGGTTGTGGCACGCTGGAGCGCAACCTGCAAAGCGAAGCGGACTGGGCTGAAAGCCGTGAACACATGGCAATGGCCTTGCGCGCGGGCTGGAAAATTTTACGCAGCGGCGGCACTGCGCTGGATGCTGTTCAGGCTACCGTGGTCGTGATGGAGGACAGCCCGCACTTCAACGCTGGACATGGTGCTGCGCTGACGGCACGCGCCGAGCATGAGTTGGATGCCGCCATCATGGACGGCAACAACTTGGCCGCTGGAGCGGTGTGCATGGTGCGCCGCGTGCGCAACCCAATTGCGGCCGCGCGGGCAGTGCTCGACGACGGCGCTGCCGTGCTGCTGGCGGGCGATGCGGCAGACGAGTTCGCTGCCAGCGTCGGCCTCTCCATGGTTGAGCCGTCCTACTTCACCACCCAACGACGCATTGAAGCCCTGCGCCTGCTGCAGCAGCGCGCCCAGACAGGGGCATTCGTTCCGGCCACTGAAGCGGAAAAGCACGGCACGGTAGGTGCCGTGGCGCGTGATGCCAATGGACACCTGGCGGCAGCCACCTCCACAGGCGGATTCAACAACAAACCCCCAGGCAGGATCGGTGACAGCCCCATCATTGGTGCCGGCACCTACGCTCGCGATGGCATTTGTGCGGTGTCTTGCACTGGGCAGGGGGAAATATTCATCCGCCGGGTGGCTGCCTACGATCTTGCGGCGCGCATGCAATACGGCGGACAGGCACTGCAAGATGCGGCAAACGCTTTGGTATTCGATACCCTTGCCAGCCACAAAATCGGTGCTGGTATGGTCACGCTCGGTGCCACTGGGAACCCTTTTGCGCCGTACAACACACTGGGCATGTACCGTGGCTGGATCACGACCGAGGGTGATATGACGGTGGCCACCCATGACGAACTGCACAACATGGGAAAAGCATGATGACGCAACAGCGTGAACCCATTCTGATTTGGGGTGCAGGGGCTATTGGCGGCGTGCTGGGGGCCTATTGGGCGCGTGCGGGTCTGCCGGTCCAGATGGTGGATATCGTGGCCGAGCATGCCGCTGCCTGCAGCACCACGGGCTTGAACATCAGCGGCCCGGTTGAGCAGTTCAGGCAAGTCGTGCCCTGTGTCACGCCGCAGGAGCTGCGTGGTACCTTTAGAACCATCGTTCTTGCAGTCAAGGCGCAGGCGACCGAAGACGCCATGACCATGCTGTTGCCGCATCTCGCACCCGATGGCTTTGTTCTTTCAGCGCAAAACGGCCTGAATGAGTTAACGATAGCCCGCATCGCAGGCGCCGAACGCACCATGGGGTGCTTTGTCAATTACGGGGCTGACTGGCTGGGTCCTGGTGAGATTTTGTTTGGCAACCGCGCCGCCGTGGTCGTGGGCGAGATCGACGGCAGTATCCGTGAACGCACGCGGCAGGTGCACCGCGACCTCGCCATTTTCGAGCCAGCTGCGGTGCTGACCGACAACATCTGGGGTTATCTGTGGGGCAAGCTCGCATATGGCGCGATGCTGTTTGCCACTGCGCTGACCACCGACTCGATGACCGCGAATTTTGAGGACCCACGGCGTTTTGTGGTGTTTGACCGTCTTGCTCGAGAAGTCATGGCGGTGGCTGCTGCACGGCGCATCGTGCCCATCGGGTTCAACGGTTTTGATCCCGCCTGTTTTGCGCCGGGAGCATCCGATGCCGGCGCGCGCGCTTCGATTGCGGCTCTGGCTGAATTCAACCGCTACACAGCCAAGACACACTCCGGCATCTACCGAGACCTGGCGGTGCGCAAACGCAAGACAGAGGTCGACCCTCAAATCGGGGTCATTGCTGAAATCGGACGCGAGATCGGCGTTCCGACGCCCGCCATCCGTTGCCTAGTGGCCCTGATTCATGCCATCGAGGACGGTAGCAAACCGATGTCTACAGACACTTTTTCCGAATTGATTGCAGTGTGCGAAAAAGCTCCTGCCATCTCGACCTGATCGCATCACCATGCACATAGACCTTTCAAGCCAGACTGCCATCGTCACAGGTGCGGCGCATGGATTTGGCCGTGCGATCTGCCAGACCCTGGCTAGCCACGGCGCTCGTGTCTGGGCGCTGGACATCGTTGAGCATGAGCTCGCTGAAACTGCACGATTGTGCGTAGCCGAAGGGGGATGGTGCGAAGCCCGTGTGCTGGACATTACGCGGCCGCAGGCCGTACAGGCACTGGTGGCAGAGATCGGCGCAGCCGGCCCCCCTGTTGCCATCTTGGTGAACAACGCAGGAGGTGTGCTTGGACAAGTTGGCCAACCCCTTGAGGCGGTCTCACCGGACCAATGGAATGCCATATTTGCCGTCAACCTGAGCGGCGCTTTCTACTTGTGCCAAGCAGTCGCTCCTGGCATGAAGGCCGCCAAGCGTGGGCGGATCATCAACATCGCCAGCGGAGCCGGTCTGACCATTACCCTCACCGGCATACAAGCCTATGCAGCGTCCAAGGCAGGCCTGGTGAGCCTGACGCGCCAGCTCGGACATGAACTCGGCGAATGGGACATTACCGTCAACTGCATCGCACCCGGATTCGTAAGATCCAACGCTAACACTGAGAGGCAATGGGAGGCGATGGGGGAGGTCGGACAGGCTGCGTTGCTGAAAAATATTGCCCTTAAGCGCTTGGGTACGCCGCAAGACATTGCCAATGGGGTTTTGTTCTTTGCCTCGGAACAAGCCGGCTGGATCAGCGGGCAGACGATTTCAATCGACGGCGGAAAGTAGGCGCTTAAGATTCTAGGGACGTGGATTCTCGCCAAAGTCCCATTCTTTTTATCGCGCCTGTGAATGAGTCGGTGACTACGCTACGCGGTCCTCTGGCGATTGCTCATCGACTTTCAAGCACAGGCCTTATTTGGCAATAGGGGCAATGCTGCTGAATTGGTCAGTCCACAACCTCAAACCTGGTTGGTCTAATGGTTCATGCCTCAGGAAACGGCCATCATCATCCCGGACTTCGCGGTTCACTGAAGGGTAAGCTTTCAGGTAAGCCTGATCCTGGGTCATGATGAAGTGCAAGTTTCTTCGCACGTTGCGGACCTCGTCAGCAGCTTGGTATTTGTGACGAAACGCCATCCCCAAGCCCTCTGACTGCGCCTTCACGACGGGGTAGAGGTTGAGGTAGGCGTTGGTGATGTTGATGGCTATGTAGCCGTCAGGTTTGAGGTGATCGCGGTAAATCTGAAAGGCTTCCCGCGTCAGCAGATGGATGGGCACCGATCCGCCGGTGAACGCATCCAAAACAATGACGTCGTACTGCTTGTCTTTGGGCAACTGCTCCATGCGCAACCGTGCATCACCCAGCAAAATATTTTGTTCGCGTGCCTTGCAAGACGCCAGGTTGTCAAACCATTCTTGGGCAAATCGAACAGCAGCAGGATTGATCTCGTAAAAATCGTAAGCATCGGCCTCCCTGGCGTAATTGGCCAAAGTTCCAGCGCCCAAACCGATCAGCGCGACCGAAAGATTCGGCTTTTGCGACATGGCCCACAACAAGGTTTCTCCTATGCCACTGTCGCGTGCATAGTAAGTGGTGGGCACATGGCGAAGAGACTCCGACAAAAACTGCTGTCCGTGGGTCACATTGCCACTGAAAAACACCCGGTCATTGCGCTCAGGCTCGTTCAAAAATCGGCGTTCCTTAACGGAAACCGTGCCGTAAAAATTCCTGTCTTGGTCCAACAGCACTTCTGTGCGGTCCGATGTGTGCATCTCGCGCCAAGACCACGGGTTTTGCATGGCCACCAGCAAAGCCACCATGACAATGGCCGTGAACACGCCTACAAGTCGCACCGCCAAGCCAGGACGCTGTGAATCTGAGCGAAACAAC
This sequence comes from Limnohabitans sp., assembly GCA_044361935.1. Taxonomy (GTDB): domain Bacteria; phylum Pseudomonadota; class Gammaproteobacteria; order Burkholderiales; family Burkholderiaceae_C; genus Limnohabitans_A. The sequence goes on from JBIKHW010000072.1 coordinate 4,113, forward strand.
ACTTGGCAGGCCAGCAAGGCCACCAAAATCAATGCCATCAACCACTCGTGGTAATCGTCAAACCATTGGGTCGCCACCAAGGTGACAAACAAACCACCGAAAGCCCCACCCACGGACATGCACAGGTAAAACTCGGTCAACCGACGCGTGTCCACGGGCCTGCGGCGATAGAGTTCGCCATGGCACAACATGCACACCACAAACAACAAAGCGTAGTGCGACCATCGCACTTCGTTGACGCCATAGTCCCACTCAATGCCCAACCAACGCGGTATGTCACTCATACCCGCAGTGACCAGCAGCAGCACCAAGGCCAAGATGGCAAACAACTTGGGGCGGTACCACCGGGGGTGGTCAAAAGTCAGGATGAAAGTGACCAAGTACAGACCCAGGGTGGAGATCCACAACCGGGGCTCGGGCGCCACGTCGTGGCTGATTTGATCGGTGGCCGCAATGAAAACCAGTGAAGCCAATGCGGGCAAAGCCACCCATGAAAAACGCTGAGCAAAGGACGTTTGGGTTGGATGCCCAACGTGTTCAGCGGTCACGGACGGTGAAGACTCGGTGCCACCCACTTGAGTCGCAGCACCGCTTTGCGGCTTGTTTTGCCAAGCGCCCAACGCGACCGGCAAACACAAAAGGGCGAACACCCAAAAACCAGCGGTCCAAAGTTGCCCCATTTCTTGCTGCTCTAGCCAAGGCTCAAGCACATAAGGAAAAGACAACAGGGCCAAGAAAGAACCCACATTGGACAAGGCATACAAGCGAAAAACAGACGATGCATGCGCCGTGCTGGTGAACCAATGCTGAACCAAGGGCCCCGTGGTGGCCAAACAAAAATATGGCAAACCCACACTCGCGCCCAAAATCAACAAGACCTGAAAGACCGGCGAGTCGGGTGACTCGGGTCGCAATTCAGTGCCGGGCAAAACCCTAGAAGCCAACAGGGCCGCCACGACCAACAAAACCACATGGATTCGTGCCTGTGTTTGGCGAGACGGCACCTTGGCCAATGCATGCGCATACAGGTAACCCAAGCACAACAAGGTCTGAAAAAACAGCATCGCTGTGGTCCAAACCGCAGGACTGCCACCAAACCAAGGCAAGATTTGTTTGCTCAGCAGGGGTTGGACCTGAAACAACAAAAATGCACTCGTGAAAATCGTGAGTGCGAATGGCAGAAAACTCCAAAGATTGGGTTTGATGGCAGTGTTTGGATTCATGTTCAAGGATGAATGCATGGCGATTCATCTATTTGGGCGTGAAATTGATGCTCAGGACAGGTGCTTGATTTTCAGCCCGCGAGCCTGGTTATTTTGTATTGACGACAAGATCGTAATGCATCTTTTGAAGCCATCAGGAAACTGACCACACATATTCAATGGAAGCCGTTCATCCAAAATTGTCTTGAACGGTCGAACCCCAAAGGCAGGCTATAACCAATGAATCACTGGACGGTAATTCCCGTCAATAATAATGTTTTATAGGTTTTACCCGCATTTGAGACCCATCAACGCTCAGCTTTGGCGTTATGAGGCGGCAGGCATCCATGGCTTTACAGGTTTGTACGCTCAATACGAAAAAATGATCAGTCCAATTCAGTCACCTTGATGAGCCAACAGTCCCTCCCCACCACTTCTTTGCCTGCTGCCGATGCAGCACAACGCCGCCTGGTTCAGGTACTGTTTATCGGTGTCTTCATGGCGGCCCTCGATTCAGCCATCGTGGGGCCGGTTCTTCCTGCTTTGCGTGAAGCCTTTGGCGTCGACAACCGCAGCGCCGGACTGCTCACCACCGTTTTCTCCTTGAGTTCGCTGTGCAGCACGGCGTTGATGGCTTACTTCAGTGACCGCCATGGCCGCCGACCGGTGTATCTGGCCAGTGTGGCGCTTTTCGCCATCGGCTCTTTGTGCATTGCCGCTGCACCCAGCTTTGACTTGCTGCTGCTCGGGCGTGTCATTCAGGGCATCGGTGCAGGGGGCATTGCGCCCGTGGCCAGTGCCGTGATTGGTGATGTGTTCACAGCCGAGCGGCGCGGCCGTATTTTGGGGCTGATTGGTGCCACCCACGGCATGGCCTTTGTGCTCGGGCCGCCACTGGCGACCGTGCTCACTTCCACGCTGGGCTGGCGCTGGCTGTTCTTGGTCAATATTCCTGTTGCGCTGGTCGTGCTGTTCTTGGGTGCACGCAGCTTGCCACGCCAGCACAGCATCGCGGCACCTTGGCCGGTTGACCTGGCAGGTATCACGTTGACTTTGGTGTTTCTGCTGTGCTTGGTGATGGGTATTTCGCGCCTACCGGACTCAGCCACGGGGATGCTGCTGTGGCCTTGGTTTCTGGCAGCCAGTGGCGTGCTGCTGGCCGCTTTGGTGGCCATTGAAAAACAACAGGCACAACCACTGATTCCGATAAATCTGTTCACAAACCGGCAACTGGCTTTTGCCTATGTGCTGACCTTGGGCGTGGGGTTCTCAATGGGCGGCATTGTCTTTTTGACCACCATCGCCACGCTGGCTTATGGTGTCAGCGTGGAGCATGCGGGGCTGTCACTGCTGCCTCTGGTGCTGTGCTCCATGGTGGGTTCCATGGCGGCTGGGCGGCTACTCAACCGTCTCGGTGCCCGGAACATGGTGATCTTTGGTTTTGGGCTGTTGACGCTGGGCTACTTGCAAAGCGCCGTGCCACAAACCGGCTTTACCGCTTTCGTGGTGGCGTCTGTGCTGGTTGGTATTGGCCTGGGTGTGGTGGTTAGCGGCGCGCTGCGCACCATTGCGATCGATGAAGCGCCACCGGCCCTAAGAGGCACGGCCCAAGGGCTGATCAATATTTTCAATGCCGTGGGGACGCTGTTGGCTGTGACCTGCATCAGCGCTATTGCTGACTTGAATGGCGGCGAGCTGACAGGCTTTGGCCATGCTTATCTTGTTCTGGGCTTATGTATGTTCGTGATGCTGCTCTTGGCGTTCGGACTGAAAAAGAAGTTGACCGATTCCCTGGCCGCGCCGAACACTTCAGAAGGTCCGTAACTTGGCCCAAACAGCGCACGAAAAACTGATCAAACTGTTTGCGCCCAACAACTCCGTGGCGTTCCTCTGAATATGGACACGTCCCAAACGGTGCGCATTTTTGCTTTTAAAACGCGATTTTTTCAGCCTCAAGGTAAGCCAAGCTGATGTACTTGCCAATGTTGCCATTGAACCCGTCCATGGTCTTGGCACGGGCCGCCACACGCGGGTCTTTCATAACGGCCGCTCTGGCCTCGGCTTCAGACTTGCCGTCTTCCACCGCTTTGAGGCAAGGCTCCCAAATGCCCGCCATGAATTCGCCATAAGTCTTGAGCAAGTCCGGGCGGGCCTGGCCGTGGCCGGGCACCCACAGTTGGTCACCCGTGGCGGCCTGCAGGGCCTTGTAATATTTGAAGGTGCCGGGGTAGGAACCTTCATCCATGTTGGCAATGCGGTTGGTCATGGCGATGTCGCCCACTGCCGTCACTTTGTCTTGCACGACCTCGACACACAAGTCAGATGGCGTATGGGCCGTGCCGTAATGGTGCAAGCGCAAACTCACGTCGCCGAACTGCAGGACTTGACCATGCTGCACAGGCGTGTTGGGCAAGACCACCTGGGTGCCCAGGGTGGACTGGTTGGTCCAGCGCTCCAACAAGCTGAGCCACAGCTTGCCTTCAGTGCCCTTGAGTTTTTCGATGGTGCTGGGCAGCGCGTAAATGGGCAACTTGTCGCCATAGGTTTTGACGAAAGCGTGGTTGCCCAGCCAATGGTCACCGTGGTAGTGGCTGTTGAACACGGCCACCACGGGTTTGTCGGTCACTTGGCGGATCATGCGGATCGCCATTTGGCCGATTTGCAGCGAGGCCCCCGAATCGATCACCACCACACCGACGGAGGTCACCACAAAGATGACGTTGGCCATCATGCCCCGGTTTTCTGGGGTAGGAAATCCGTCAGGGGAGTAGATCATCCACACATGGGGCGACAACTGTTGCGCCGGGATATCGGTCACAGGCGGGCCTTCGATGAAGTCCTGCGCTTGTTGCGCCAACAAGCGGGCCTCTGGCCACAGGGCAGCGCCACCGATGGCCGCGCTGGCCCACAAAAGTTGTCTTCTTTTCATGGTGATCCCTCCTGCAGCGCTGGACAGTGCTATGTGGCGCTGCACGCACTCGTCAAACAGCGTAGCCCTTGTTGGGCAATGCGCCCATGATTTTGGGGGTGTTGAGTTGGCGCGGCTTGATGCGCCCGCCTTGCGCCTTGAGCCAGGTTTCGACCACTTCCCACACCTGTTTGTTGCCTTGGTTGCGGGCTTCTTCGGCCACCGGGGCCCAACCGGCAACTTTGTACTTTTTGCCGGCTTCGATCAGCTGGCCCTTCAGGCGCATATCGCCAATGCGCTGGCCTGCCTTGGCCACCGGGTTGCAGCTGTAAGTCAAGCCACCCACACGCACCATGTCGCCGCCTTGCTGGTAATACGGGTCGGGGTTGAACAGGTTGTCGGCCACATCTTCGAGCACGGTCTTGATGGTCTCGCCCGTCATCTCGGTCACGGTGGCATACGAGTAGGTGGTGGCCGTCATGTCGAGCAGCCACTCGCGTGTGATGGCCTGGCCCGGCAAGAGCGTGGTGCCCCAACGGAAGCCGGGCGAGAACGCGATTTCTGCGCCCTGAACATCCAGCAAGGCATCCACCAGCAACTGGTCACCCGTGCCGTTGAAGTTGCCACGGCGATAGAGCAGGCCATCGGTCACGGCCAGTTTTTCGGCCAGCTTGGTTTCATAGGGTGCGCGGATCTTGTTGATGAGCGCGTCCATCTCTTTATCGGCGGGCAGCATGTTGGAGAACACGGGCAGTAATTTGTAACGGAAGTCGCTGACCTTTTTGTCCTTGACCTCAAAGTCCAGCACACCCAAAAATTTGCCGTTCGAGCCCGCATTGGTGACCAGGGTTTTGCCGCCCTTGTTGGACACGATGGAGGCCACAGGCATGCCGTCGTGCGTGTGGCCACCCATGATGGCGTCGATGCCACTGACGCGGCTGGCCATTTTCAGGTCCACGTCCATGCCGTTGTGGCTGATGACCACCACCACCTGGGCACCTTTGCCACGGGCTTCGTTCACCATCGCCTGCATGTTCTCGTCCTGGATGCCGAAGGCCCAGTCGGCCACCATGTACCGCGGGTTGGCAATCGGGGTGTAGGGGAATGCCTGGCCGATGATGGCGCAGGGCACGCCATTGATTTCGCGGATCACGTAGGGCTTGAACACCGGGTCGCCAAAGTCGTTGGTCTTGATGTTTTGCGCCACAAAGTCGACCTTGCCCGCAAAATCTTTTTCGACGATTTCCTTGACGCGCTCCATGCCCAGCGTGAATTCCCAATGGCCGGTCATCACGTCCACGCCCAACAGTTTGCAGGCGTCCACCATGTCCTGGCCATTGGTCCACAAGCTGGTGCCCGAGCCTTGCCATGTGTCACCACCGTCGAGCAACAAAGCGCCGGGGCGGCTGGCCTTCATGCGCTTGACCAGTGTGGCCAAGTGCGCAAAACCACCCACCTTGCCATAGCGCTTGGCGGCTTTTTCGAAATCCAGAAATGTCAGGGCATGGGCCTCGGCGGTCCCCGGGCGGATCTTGGCCACTTGCAGCAAATGCTCCCCCACCAGGTGCGGCAAATTGTTCTGCATCGAGCCGATGCCTAAGTTGATGCTGGGCTCACGGAAATAAATCGGCTTGAGCTGCGCATGGCAATCGGTCATGTGCAGGAAAGAGACATTGCCGAACTTGGGGATGTCATACAGACCATTGGCGGCCGTGCTGGCACTCGATTGGGCGTAGGCGCCCATGCTCATACCGGCCATCGTGCCGGCGCCCATGACTTGGATAAATTCGCGTTTGGAGAGATTCATATTTGCAACCACTGATATATACGGGGCTAAAAAACCCGGACCAGCCGGGTTTTTAAAGGCTTACTGGTTCACGGGCGACTTGGGGTCCAGCAACAAGCCGACGATGTGGCGAACTTGCGTCTCATTCAAGATACCCGTGTGGCCCGCACGAGGCATGTTGGAACAAGCGTTGTAGGCCTTGGCGTTCCAGATCTTGCCCCAGGTGTACTCCACGATGGCCTTGCTGGCCGGATCGTCGGGGTTGGACACGCCACGGATCTTGCCGTAGTTGTACAGGCTGGGGCCAATGGTGCCGTAAGAAATTTCTTCTTTGCTCATTTGATGGCAGTTGTAGCAATTGCCACCGTTCACCCCCGTGGCCGAATCGGTCCAAGTCAGGCCACGACCGCTTTGGGCAATGGCCTCACCCTGCTTCCAGTCACCGATGAACTTGCCGTCCGATGGCCACTTGATGGCCTTCATGTTGGCTTCTTCGATGCGCTTGGCGGTTTTTTCGTCCAAAGGCTTGCCTGCCACATCAGCATCACTGCACACGCGGTTGGTTTCGTCGGTGGCGGTGATGCGCTCCACTTTCACATGGCTTTCATCACGGAAAGAGGCTTTGACAATCTTGTCTGTCAGGGCGTTCAGCTCGGCCACAGAGGGTCCGGATGCGCAGCCTGCGGTTACCAATGCCGCAGCCAGGCTGGCCAAAACGAGTTGGGTCTTTTTATTCATGAAGGTCTCCAGTTCAGATCAG
>JBIKHW010000073.1:0-10671 GCA_044361935.1 Limnohabitans sp.
TGGGCGACGATTTTGGCGTACCCCCGCCGTATGAGGAGCCCAGCCCATCCCCGGCCGGAGCCTCCCCTGCCATGCCCACAGCAGCCTGCCCCAAATGACCCGAAGCAGACAACCGGTCAAAAAACAAACGCAATCGATCGAGCGGCATGATCATCATGTCGTGCAAACTCAAACCGGGCAGCGCCTCCAACTGCGCCCGCGACCACTTGACGCCCGCGGGCATGAAGCGCTTTTCCACCGGCAAAACCCCATCGGCATCGGAATGGCTGCCAATGCGCCAAAGCAAACTCTCGGTCTTCAAACGCGCCCCTTGGCACGTTGGGCACTCGGTGTAACTGCGGTACTTGGACAAGAGCACCCGGATGTGCATCTTGTAGGCCTTGCTCTCCAGGTACTCAAAAAAGCGCTTCACGCCATACCACTGGTGGTTCCAGCGGCCCTTCCACTCGGGTGAGCCGTTGATCACCCAATCTTGCTGCGCCTGGGTCAGCTTGTCCCATGCCGTGTCACGCGGAATGCCAGCCGTCTCGGCGTGGCGCATCAGGTCGTCCTGGTTTTCTTGCCAAGCAGGGGTTTGCAGCGTTTTGATGGCTCCAGCCCGCAGCGTGAGCTTGGGGTTGGGAATGACCAAGCCGTAATCCACGCCGATCACGCGGCCAAAACCGCGGCAGGTTTCGCACGCACCCACGGCGGAGTTGAAGGAAAACATCGACGGGATCGGGTCGGTGTAGCGCAAGTCGCTGTCAGGGCAATGCAAGCCAGTGGAGAAACGCCAGATGTCGAAGGCAGCGTCGGACGAGGAAGAAGAATTGGGATCTGACCCCGATTTCTCCACATACACATTCAGGCGGCCGCCACGTTTCAAGGCCACTTCGATGGCCTCGACCACCCGGGCTTTTTCGGCGGTACCGAGGCGAAAGCGGTCGGCGATGACGTCGAGCACTTTGCGCGGACCGGTGGGGGTGGACACTTCGCGTTCGGCCTGCACCTTGGTGAAGCCGCTGGCCGAGAGCCATTGCTCGACCTGCTCGGCGCTGGTGTTGCCCGGCAACTCCACCGGGAAAGTCAGATACAGACGCGGGTCACCCGCTTGTGCGGCACGCTGGGCCAGTTCGGCATAAATCGTGTCGGGGTTGTCGTGGCGCACCGGCTGGGCGGTGTCTTTGTCAAACAACTGGCCCAAGCGGGCGAACAACAACTTCAGGTGGTCGTTCAGTTCAGTCATGGTGCCCACGGTGGAGCGCGAGCTGCGCACCGGGTTGGTCTGGTCAATCGCAATCGCGGGAGGCACGCCTTCGACCTTATCCACGGCGGGTTTGTCCATGCGGTCCAGAAACTGGCGGGCGTAGGCGCTGAAGGTCTCTACATAGCGGCGCTGGCCTTCGGCGTACAGGGTGTCGAACACCAGGCTCGACTTGCCCGATCCGCTAGGCCCGGTGACCACGGTCAACTCACCCGTTCGGATGTCAAGATCGAGGTTTTTGAGGTTGTGCTGACGGGCACCACGGATGCGGATGAGACCTTGGGACATGGACGGGCTTTATGGGGTGAAGGCCAAACATTCTAGGGCCGCGCCCCGTGTCCCTAGTCGAGGCGGCGCTTGCCCCTTTTTCTTGACCGGGATCATAAAAACCACCGACTTTTCAGCCGCACAAACCTGGCAGATGACAGAATGAAAAAAGTTCTCACCGCGAAAGCATGGGACCATCACATTGTCCTTGAACGCCAGCGTGCTCGAAGTGGCACGCACCATGCGAGAGCACGGCGTATCTTCGATCTTGTTGGTGCAAGAAGGCCAATTGATGGGCTTGGTCACCGACCGCGACCTGCGCAACAAAGTGGTCGCCGAAAGCTTGGAACTGTCTCTTCCGGCGGCGGACATCGCCAGCCTGAACTCTATGACATTGGACCAGCGCAGCCCGGCCTTTGAGGCCTTGCCGTTGATGACACGCCACAAAATCCACCACGTGCCGGTGATGGTCGGACAGCGCTTGGTGAGCAGGGTCACAGCCACCGATCTAGCCCGGCAACAAAGCACATCACCTTTGTACTTGACACGCGACATCCACCGACATAACACGCTCGAGGGTCTAGTGGGCATCGGTCAACAGGTCAGGGCCTTACAAAACGATTTGAGTGCAGCCAAAACCAGCGCCCACAACACCGGCCACATCATCACGGCCATCACCGATGCTTTGACCTGTCGCTTGATTGCACTGACCGAGGCGGATTTAGGCCCCCCACCCGTGCCCTATGTCTGGGTGGCTGCAGGCTCGCAAGGGCGGTGCGAACAAACCGCCAAGTCGGACCAAGACAATTGCATGGTTTTGGACGACGCCTATGAGCCCAGCTTGCACGGCGACTATTTCAAGACCTTGGCTCTCCGGGTCTGCGACGGCTTGGCAGCATGCGGCTATGTCCACTGCCCGGGTGAGATGATGGCCATGACCGACATATGGCGACAACCCCCTAGCATTTGGCGCCAATACTTTCAACGCTTGACAGAAAACCCCGAGCCCAAAGCTTTGATGCTGATCACGGTCTTTTTTGATCTTCGGGTAGTTCATGGTGAAATCGAACTGCTTGAGGCATTGCGCCGGGACGAGTTGGCGCACACCCCCCAGGAAAGCCTGTTCTTGGCACATGTTGTGAACAATGAACAAAGGCAACGCCCACCCCTCAACTTGTTTGGCCAAATCGCCAGATGCCACAGCGGCGCGCACGCCGGGACGATCAACCTGTAAGACCATGCCATCACGCCCATCGTGGACTTGGCCCGCATCTGCGCCTTCGAGGCCGGCTTATTCGAAGTCAACACCTGTGATCGCATCGAAAAAGTCTCGCAATTTGGTAAGTTGTCTGAGCCCAGTTCGCGCAACTTGCGCGACGCGTTTTCGGTCATTCAATCCCTGCAAGATGTCTGGGCCCAGCGCTACCCCTAGGCCTTGCTTTGAAACTTTGGACGCAATGGGGTGCTTGCCATGCACCATGGTTTGCATGCAAGGGTAAACACTGAATAATGGTGTGGCGCTGCGCATACAAACGCCATGGTTTTTTTGCGTACCCTTGCGCATAACTGAAATAAACACGCCATCTGCTGCGCTGAAAAAAAGTCAAACCCGTTTGAAGTGGGCCTTGCTGTCGGTTTGGCTTTCAACCAGTTTTGGGTCTAGGTTTTTTGCACGCGACTTGGCCATATAAATCAATGGTTGGCATCTTTATTTTTGGATGGCCGCTCAAGGCATTGGATTCAACCGGTCCATACAACAAGTTGGCTGAATCGTTCAGCGCACACCCACACCAGGCCCATTTGAGGCGCGTGCCTTCTTACAAAGCATTCGAGCGGCCTTCAATACACCTTCGCCCGTTGATCTGGGTCAAAACAAGATGTGGACGCCATCGGTATGGTTCAGCCTGAACACGCGCATGTCCTTGATTCACCAACAAGCCAATTAAGCGTCATCTGCCTCAATTTAAGTGTTTACCCTAGGATTGACGGTGTCTTATAGCCGATGCAATTCCCAAGTAAGTTAACAAGCCTAAATTTATAAGGTAATTGTTTGGGGACCCAAAAAGTGCGCCCATCAGTACACGCTTAACTAAACCATCGAGTTTAAAAACCCGACAACCATCAAGGAAACGACATGTCAGCAACAGATCAGTCAACCAACGTGCGGGAACGCTCCCGCCCGATGACGCCGGAGGAGAAGAAGGTCATCATGGCTTCTTCAGCCGGCACCATTTTTGAGTGGTACGACTTTTACCTTTACGGCGCTCTGGCCGCCATCATTGGCGCGCAATTCTTCACCGCCTTCCCAGAAAACACCCGCAACGTATTTGCCTTGCTGGCTTTTGCCGCAGGCTTCATCGTGCGCCCCTTCGGCGCGCTGGTGTTTGGCATGTTGGGCGACATGATCGGTCGCAAGCACACCTTCTTGATGACCATCGTCATCATGGGTGTCTCCACTTTCCTGGTGGGCGTTTTGCCTAACTACGAAAGCTGGGGCGTTGCTGCGCCCATCATCCTGATCCTTTTGCGCATGGCCCAAGGCCTGGCCTTGGGCGGTGAGTACGGCGGTGCTGCGATTTATGTCGCTGAGCATGCCCCTGCCAATCAGCGCGGTTACTTCACGGCGTTCATTCAGACCACGGCGACACTGGGCTTGCTGCTCTCATTGATCGTTATTTTGTCGGTGCAAGGCTATGTCAATGGCAACTATCCCGATGTGCCCTTGTTGAAAGACGGCGTGGCCGTGCTCATGGCCGATGGCAACCCCACCATGGTCAAGGCATTCAATGCATGGGGCTGGCGCGTTCCTTTCATTGGCTCCATCTTCTTGCTGGGCATTTCGCTGTACATCCGCTTGCAAATGAATGAAAGCCCCGCCTTCAAGAAAATGAAGGAAGAAGGCCGTACATCCAAGGCGCCATTGAGCGAAGCTTTTGGCAACTGGAAAAACGGCAAGATCGCCCTGATCGCTTTGCTGGGTTTGGTGGCGGGTCAGGCTGTGGTTTGGTACACCGGCCAGTTCTACGCTTTGTTCTTCATGCAGAACGTGATCAAGATCGACAGCTTCACCGCCAACGTGATGGTGGCTTGGTCGCTGATCTTGGGTACAGGCGGCTTCTTGCTCTTCGGCTCTTTGTCTGACCGCATTGGTCGCAAGCCGATCATCTTGGCCGGCTGCGCACTGGCTGCTGCAACCTTCTTGCCCGTGTTCAGCTTTTTGACTGAAACGGCCAACCCCGCCATTTACCAAGCGCACAAGACGCAGGTTTCGGTCAAGGTTTCTGCTGAAGATTGCTCTTTCCAGTTCAACCCCACAGGCACTGTGAAATTCACTTCGTCTTGCGACATTGCCAAGGCTCAATTGGCACGCTCTTCGGTGAACTACACAACCGAAGAAGGCGCTGCGCCTGGCACCCTCGCGATTGTGAAAGTCGGCGAGACGGCCATCGAGTCTTATGACGCAGGCAAGTTGACCGGCGACGATCTGAAAAAGGCCAAAGCCGCTTTTGACGGCAGCTTGAATGCGGCACTGAAGCAAGCGGGTTACCCACTGGTGCCTGCTGACAACAAAACCATTGCCAAAGCCAGCAGTTTTGTCGACATCTTCACCACACAGAAGATCACCATCATTGTGATCCTGACCTACCTGGTTTTGCTCGTGACCATGGTCTATGGCCCCATCGCCGCCATGCTGGTTGAAATGTTCCCCACACGCATCCGTTACTCGGGTCTGTCTTTGCCCTACCACATCGGCAACGGCTGGTTCGGTGGTTTGATGCCTGCAACTGCGTTTGCGATTTCTGCGCAAACCGGCAACATCTACTCCGGCCTCTGGTATGCCATCGTGATTGCGGTCATGACCGTGGTGATCGGTACGCTGTTTGTGCCAGGCGGCACACACAAGAAGGACATCTTCGCCGGCGACCACGACACCCGATAAATCCAATACTAGCCCGACTCGGTCTTTCACAAGGCTGAGCTCGGGTACAACCTGTCAATCGCTCCTGACAAGACGATGGACTGGTTGGCATCTTGCAAATCGGGTTCGCCCAATCCAGCCCGATTTGCAAGACGCAGACCATGGCAAACTTCATGCTCGCTTCACCCCTTAGGAATTGACACCGTGATTGACCTTGTGTTCTCGCAATTGAGCGACGTGTTTCGCATCGGTCTGATCATTGCCTTGGTGGTCACCATGCTCAGAACTTCCTCGGTGACAGGGCGCGTCTTGCCCTTGATCGCGGGCGTGGTGTTCGTGGCCGTCATCGTGCCAAGCACCCTGTCTGGCGGCACGGAAACGCTCAGCCAAGAAATCGCCGCAGGCCTGATCTCTAACTTGATCATTCTGGTCCCAGTGCTGCTGCTGGCGCGACTGGTTGCCCACCTGCGCCGCTGACGCTGCACTTTTGCTCCCCATCCAATGGGAGCTTCATGACTGCCAACAGAGCTGGCCATGGCCTGCAGTTGCGCTGTGAATCGGCGCAATTTGCCTAAGTGTTTTCCCTCGAACCCACATCTCCAAGGCTGTAAGCCTTCGGACAGCAATCTGTCAGGCCATTGTCAGCTTGGCAATTTTCCCGAGTGACACCACCAAATAAGCGTAAAAAAATAAGGTTTTATAGCGACTTCCTCCAGGTTTTGACCGGGAATCACTGAGTTTGGACGATTGGAATCTTGCCCCTAGAATCCAAAAAAATTGATCTGATCACCCTAAAAATGGAGCCGTATGCTGCTTGCTGTCGTCATTGCCAAGAGTCTGATTGAACTTTCACTCATGTTCATCATCGGGCGTTTCTTGCTGGGATTGCTGGCGGGCTCCAACCGTGAGAACAATGTTTTTTGGCAATTGCTGGATGTGGCCTCCAAACCTGCGCTTTGGCTCACACGCAAAATCAGCCCCAAACTGATACTTGACCAACACATCCCGCTGGCCACCAGCAGCTGGTTGCTCATTGCCTGGGTGGTGGTGGTGCAATTGAAAATCGAGATTTGCCTTGAGTTGGGAGTTGCTGCATGTCAGTGAACACCCACGTGGCTCCCGTCAAGCTTGATTCCTCCATGCGCAGCAAGTGCCTGTGGCTGCGTTTCAAAGCCAAGGTTCTTTTGGTGTTTGGTCTGCGCACGCAAGCCCATGCTGTTTTTCAAGACATCCTCGACATCAACCCACAGGATGTTTTGGCACTCAACAGCCTCGGTTACAACGAACTGAGCAACCGCCACTTGGTGCAGGCCCTAGGGTTTTTTGAGCGTGCCTTGGTGCTCACACCAGCCAACGCCAATGCCCACTTCAACGTCGGATTTGTGTGCGAGGAATTGGGCCGAAGCCAAGAAGCCGAACACGCATTCAGGGCGGCCATTCAGATCGACGAAAAAATGGACCGTGCCTGGTATGGCCTGGGTTTGGTGCTGGTGCGTCAGCAACGGTTTGAAGAATCCTTGGTCGCCTTCAAGCGCAACACAGCATTGCAATCCATGAGCCCATACGCCTGGTACCAAATGGCCCGAGTTCACATGGAGATGCATGAACCGGATAAAGCGTTGGAGGTGATGCGCCACTTGAATGGGTTCGAGCCCAAGGTGGCCGCACAGCTCGAGAGGGAAACAGGTCTCAAGTTAGACAGGCCTGTGTGAGCACGACACCCGCAAGTGTCGGTCGTGAAATTGAAGTGAGACAGCCGGTAGTTTGATTTTTTAACGAGAAGGAGATGACGATGCAGCTTACTGCAAGGCACCAGGAATACTGGGGCAAAAACTTAAGGATCACGGGGCTGTTGCTGGCCCTGTGGTTCTTTGTCACGTTTGTACTTTTGTACTTTTCGCGTGATTTGACGTTCAGCTTTTTTGGCTGGCCGTTTTCGTTTTGGGTCGCTGCCCAAGGCGCATTGATCGTGTACTGCCTGATCATTTGGTACTACGCCCGCTACATGAACAACCTTGACAAGGAATATGGCGTGGCAGAAGGAGAAGAAGCATGAGCGTTTTTGACGGAACGGGGCAAACCCAAAGCCAGTTTCAGAAATCTCTGAACAAGGTCTTCCTTTTCTACGGCGGTGGCTTTGCGGCCTTCGTTATTGTGCTGGCTGTCCTTGAGCAAATGGGCATGCCCAAAGAGTACATCGGTTACGCCTTCTTGGCGGCTACCGTGCTCTTGTACGGCGGCATTGGTGTGATCAGCCGCACCAACGACGCGGCCGAATACTATGTGGCCGGTCGCCGCGTGCCAGCCATCTACAACGGCATGGCCACCGGCTCTGACTGGATGTCGGCCGCTTCCTTCATCGGTATGGCCGGTACGCTCTACCTGACAGGTTACGGCGGTTTGGCCTTCATCTTGGGCTGGACCGGCGGTTACTGTTTGGTGGCCTTGTTCTTGGCACCTTACCTGCGTAAGTTTGGCCAGTTCACCATCCCCGACTTCTTGGGCGCACGCTATGGCGGCAACATGGCCCGCCTGATTGGCGTGTTTGCGGCCATCTTGGTGTCCTTCGTTTACGTGGTGGCACAGATCTTCGGCGTGGGCTTGATCACAGCCCGCCTGACAGGCCTGTCCTTTGACGTGGGCGTGTATGTCGGCTTGGCCGGTATCTTGGTTTGCTCGTTCTTGGGCGGTATGCGTGCTGTGACCTGGACTCAGGTGGCGCAGTACCTGATCCTGATCGTGGCCTACATGATCCCTGTGGTTTGGTTGTCGGTGAAACACACCGGCATGCCTGTGCCCCAGATCTCTTATGGCTACCTGCTTGAAAAAGTGACCGCCAAAGAAGAGCAACTGCTGAAAGACCCCAAAGAACTCGAAGTTCGCGGTATCTTCAAAGCACGTGCCGATGCAGCCGCTGAAAAGCTGAAAGATGTGCCAGCAGCCATGGCTGCAGACAAAGAAGCTGCCACCAAGAAGCTGGAAGAGCTGAAGGCCGCCAACGCACCGGCAGCTGACATCCAGGCCGCTGAAAAGGCTTTGGCTGGTTTGCCCAAAGACGAAGCAGCAGCCAAAGCGGCTTACACCGCTGCGCGCGCTGCCAATGCCCCCCGTGCAGCAGCACCCCTGCGCCATGCTGAACCCTTCCCGGGCAAAGACGATGCCGCCCGAGATGTGGCCCGCAAGAACTTCTTGGCTCTGGTCTTCTGTTTGATGATCGGTACGGCTGCACTGCCTCACATCCTGATGCGCTTTTACACCGTGCCTTCGGTGCGTGAAGCGCGTGAGTCGGTGGCTTGGTCGCTGTTCTTCATCTCGCTGCTGTACTTCACAGCGCCTGCTCTGGCGGTGCTGGTCAAGTTCGACATCTACACGATTCTGGTCGGCACACCTTTTGACCAATTGCCGGGATGGATTGCACGCTGGAACGTGGTCGACCCCACACTGATGGCAGTTTCTGACATCAACAAAGATGGCATCTTGCAGTTGGCAGAGATCCGCTTGGGCGGTGACATTGTGGTCTTGGCCACACCTGAAATCGGCGGCTTGCCGTTCGTGATTTCTGGTTTGGTGGCGGCCGGTGGTTTGGCTGCGGCCTTGTCCACTGCCGACGGCTTGCTGTTGACCATTGCCAACGCCTTGTCGCACGACGTGTACTACAAAGTGATTGACCCCAATGCTTCGTCCAACCGCCGTGTCGCGATCTCCAAAACCATTTTGGTGTTCGTGGCCTTGGCTGCGGCTTATGTCGCATCGCTGCGCATGGCCGACATTTTGTTCCTCGTGTCTGCGGCCTTCTCGTTCGCTGCAGCAGCCTTCTTCCCTGCGTTGACCCTGGGCATCTTCTGGAAGCGTGCCAACAAATGGGGCGCCTCGCTGGGCATGGTGGCCGGTTTGGGCATCTCGTTCTACTACATGGTCAAGACACATCCTTGGATGTACGGCTTGTTCCATGAGGGTTCGTTGACGCCTGAAATCCTGAAGGCCAACACCTGGTGGGACATCGCACCCATCTCGGCTGGTATCTTCGGCGTGCCACTGGGCTTCGCGGTGATCATCATCGTGTCGCTGCTGACCAAGGCTCCAGACCAAGAAGTTCAGGAAATGGTCGAGAACGTCCGTTTCCCAAGCTTTGACGGCACCACCTCACAAGGTACTGCTGCTCACTAAAAGGTCGATGCTGGCAAGACCTGTCTTGCCAGCTTAAGCCCTTGCAACAAAAAGCCCGATCGCATGATGCGATCGGGCTTTTTTTTCGCCTGACGCGGTGACCCCCTTTGGCGGGGCAAGTCCTATTGCTGGCAGATCACAGCAAGTCAAGCGGGGTGACACTGCATGAGGACGAGCGGGCCATTGTCCGAGAAGCTCTTGTTGAAGTGCCTTGGTGCAAGAGGATCTCAAAGGCCTTATCCTTTAAAGTACGACAAGTCACCACCATCGTTTCGAAACTTGCAGCACACAAAAACAACCATGAACGACAACACCTTTGACTACATCATCGTGGGCGGTGGCACCGCAGGCTGCTTGCTGGCCAACCGCCTGAGTGCCGATGCCAGCAAACGCGTGCTGTTGATTGAAGCCGGCAAAAAAGACGATTACCACTGGATCCATATCCCTGTGGGCTACCTGTACTGCATTGGCAACCCGCGTACCGACTGGTTGTACCAAACCGAAGCCACTGAGGGCCTGAACGGGCGCAGCTTGCGTTACCCGCGTGGCAAGGTCTTGGGCGGTTGCTCCAGCATCAACGGCATGATTTACATGCGTGGCCAATCCCGCGACTACGACCAATGGGCGCAGATCACCGGCAACGACGCGTGGCGCTGGGACCAATCTTTGCCCTACTTCAAACTGCATGAAGACCACTACAACGGTGCCAATGAATTTCACGGTGCCAAAGGGGCCACGTCTGAACTGCTCGCCCCCACCGACTTGCCCCCAAGCAGCTACCTGCACACCCTGCGCGGTCAAGAAACGGGTGGCGAATGGCGCATCGAAAAGCAACGTCTGCGCTGGGATGTACTGGACGCGTTTTCGCAAGCGGCACAGCAAGCGGGCATTCCAGCCACCGACGACTTCAACCGGGGCAACAACGAGGGTGTGTCTTACTTCGATGTGAACCAACGCAGCGGCTGGCGCTGGAACACGGCCAAGGCTTTTTTGCGGCCCACCTGCAGTTCACGTCCCAACTTTGAGCTGTGGAACAAAGCCCAGGTCAGCAAGTTGCTCATCGAAACCCAAGCCA
>JBIKHW010000074.1:0-10657 GCA_044361935.1 Limnohabitans sp.
ATTCTTCTTGTGTGCGGTCCTTGTTGGCAAAGAACTGTACATCGTCGATCAGCAGCAAATCGAGCGAGTGGTAGTGGTACTTGAACTCGTCAAAAGTCTTGCGTTGGTAGGCTTTAACCACATCCGATACAAATTGTTCAGCATGGATGTACAAAACCTTGGCCTCGGGCCGGTCGGCCAGCAGCTTGTTGCCGATGGCGTGCATCAGGTGGGTCTTGCCCAAGCCCACACCACCGTAGATGAATAAGGGGTTGTAAAGCTGCCCCGGTGAGCCCGAGACGTGCATGGCCGCTGCACGGGCCATGCGGTTGGCGGTGCCCTCGACCAGGTTGTCAAAATTCAATGCGCTGTTGAGGCGACTGCGGAAGGTGTTGGCCACCGCTTCTTCCGGTGCAGGGGCGGCTTCGGGTGCCGCCTCCATCGATGAAGGTGTAGTTGCTTTTGTAAGCCTGATGCCGCTTTCCCGAGGAGTGATTACTAACTCAATTTTGACCGGATGGCCTTGCAAATTTTCTAACAAGGCTGCCAGGCGGCTGGCGTATTGGGCTCGAACCCAGTCGAGTTTGAAACGGTTGGCAACAAATAAAGTGACGCTTTGCTGGTCATGCGAAACCTGTGCGCTCAACGGTTTGATCCAGGTGTTGAACTGCTGCTCGGGCAGTTCGCGGGCAAGTTCGTCGACGCAGGCTTGCCATAAAGATTGGCCTGCATCCATTTGAAATTCTGGGGTGATTCCCTCGGGCATGTTGTGCTTTTTATTGTGGACAGTAGGGAGCTTGGAAGGCGAGATGGGAGACTTTATCAAGAGCTTATCCACATCCCGATTTGGGTCGGGAGGGCGATCATAAACCACATCGATCTGCTTGAAACCCGGGCTCACCCTTATGGGAGAAAATACAGTTCATTTGCCGGGCTTGTGAAAGTTTGCGATAATCTTGGGTTTCGCCCAAAGCTGATTCATGGCCTTGGGCACAAAGGAAGAGTTATGAAACGCACCTACCAACCATCCAAGACACGTCGCGCCCGTACCCACGGCTTTCTGGTTCGCATGAAGACCCGTGGTGGTCGCGCCGTGATCAATGCACGCCGCGCCAAGGGCCGCAAGCGTCTGGCCGTCTAATTCGGACACCTTGATGCCCATTCGATCGCTTGGCTGTGGCCTGTTGCCACTGTGGGCGGTCAATGCCGGGGTTTGGCTATCGTGCAGCGTTTAAAAACACGCCCACAATTTCAGGCCGCCCTGGCAGGTGGTACTGTCGCGCGAACAACGCATTTTGCGTTGCACCGCCTGACACTGGTGCCGGTTGTAGGCGCCGCATTGGAAATTGCCCCATCTCTTGGGCCTGCACCCTCAACGGAGCAGGCCCTTTTTGGCTTTTTCGATGTCTGGCTGGGGGCCATGGTGCCCAAGCGCTGGGCGCGTCGTGCGGTCACGCGTAATGCCATCAAGCGCCAAATTTACAACGTGAGCATGAACTTCAGTGATCGCTTACCGGTGGCCGCGCATGTAGTGCGCCTGCGCACGACCTTCGACCGCAAACAGTTCATCAGCGCCACCTCGGAGACGCTGAAGCTGGCCGTGCGCGAGGAGCTGGTGCAGCTGTTCGAGCGAGCCGTGCGCCCGCAGGTGCAGCCATGATCATTCAACGCATGTTGGTGGGGGTGGTACGCGGCTACCGCTTGTTGCTGAGCCCTTGGTTGGGCTCGTCGTGCCGTTTTGAGCCCACGTGTTCGGCCTATGCCTTGGAAGCCCTGGAGCTGCATGGCGCTGCAAAAGGCAGTTACCTTACGGTGCATCGCCTGGTGCGTTGCGGCCCTTGGTGCAAGGGCGGCCACGACCCTGTTCCCACGCAAGCCCTGCGCTTGTTCTCTGATTTGTTATCTCCCACTTCGTCAAAGAAGACCCCATGAACGATATCCGCCGCACCATCCTTTGGGTGATTTTTGGTTTTTCCATGGTCCTGCTGTGGGACCAATGGCAGCTGTACAACGGCAACAAAGCCACGTTCTTCCCCAAACCGCAAGCCACAGCGCAAGCTTCTGCCGACGCGCCAGCGCCAGGGGCCACCCCCCCCACCAGCGGTGTGGTTCCGGCGGCCTCCAGCGTTGTGACCGCGACTCCAGGTCAGGTGCCCACATCCGCGCCTACGACTTCTGCAGCGCCACGCGAGAAGATCGAGGTTGAGACAGATGTGTTCAAGCTCAGATTTGACACAGAAGGAGGCTCTCTGGTGCGCGCTGAATTTCCAAAGCACCGAGACTTGGTTGACCCACTCAAGAATATGGTTTTGCTGGACCAAAGCAGCAGCCGTGTGTACTTGGCGCAAACCGGCCTGATCGGAGGTGATTTTCCGACACACAAAGCACCAATGGTTTTCAGCGGCGAGCGAAGCCTCAAAGAAGGTCAAAACGAACTGACTTTGCGTTTCGAGTCGGCCGAATTGAATGGTGTCAAGCTGGCCAAGACCTACACACTCAAACGTGGCAGCTACGTGATCGATGTCAAGCATGAAGTGGTCAACAACGGTCAGGCCAATGTGTCGCCCCAGTTGTACATGCAGTTGGTGCGCGATGGCAACGCGCCCGAGGGTGAGTCGGCGTTCTACTTCACCTTCACCGGCCCCGCGATCTACACCGATGCCAAGAAGTACCAAAAAGTGGACTTTGGGGACATTGAAAAGAACAAGGCCGAAATTGACAAGACATCACCCAATGGCTATGTGGCTATGGTGCAGCATTATTTTGCTAGCGCCTGGTTGTTGCCTGATGGTGTAGTGCGTGAAAACTTTGTGCGCAAGGTCGACACCAACCTCTATGCCGTGGGCATGATCACACCCCTTGCCGAACTGGCACCAGGTCAGTCGAAATCCGTGAGCAACCAGCTCTACACAGGACCGCAAGAAGAAAAAGTGCTCGAAGCACTGACGCCGGGCTTGGACTTGGTCAAGGACTACGGCTGGTTGGCCATGCTGTCCAAGCCTTTGTATTGGCTGCTGGACCAACTTCACAGTGTGCTGCAAAACTGGGGCTGGTCCATTGTGGCCTTGGTGCTCTTGCTCAAGATCGCTTTTTACTGGCTCAACGCCAAGGCGTATTCGAGCATGGCCAAGATGAAGGCCATCAACCCCAAGATCATGGAAATGCGAGAGCGCTTGAAAAGCAATCCGCAGCAAATGCAGCAGGAGATGATGAAGATCTACCGCGAAGAAAAGGTCAACCCGATGGGTGGCTGCTTCCCAATCATGGTTCAGATTCCGGTCTTCATTGCCTTGTATTGGGTGCTGTTGTCCAGCGTCGAGATGCGCAATGCGCCTTGGGTTCTCTGGATCCATGACTTGTCGGCACCCGATCCTTATTTCATCTTGCCCCTGGTCATGACCTTGACCACCTTGCTGCAGACTGCGCTCAACCCCGCGCCACCCGACCCGATGCAAGCCAAGTTGATGTGGTTCATGCCGCTGATTTTCTCGGTGATGTTTTTCTTCTTCCCCGCAGGCTTGGTGCTGTACTGGATCACGAACAACATCTTGTCGATTGCCCAGCAGTGGATGATCAACACCCGCATGGGCGTGCCGCCGCAGTTCAATCTGCCCAAGTTCAAGTAAGCTGAGCCGCTAGTCCGGCATGTTGTCAAGCAGGACTTGATCCTGCATCCATGCCTGATTCACCATGGACCCCGGGTCAAGCCCGGGGTTACAAAAACTAGCCCGGGGTGACAGGCCAAAGCGACGAATTAGCCCGAGGTGACCATTTCAGCGGCTTTGCCCTAAGCCCCATCGCACCATGCTCGCCAGACACCAAGAACCCATCGTCGCCATCGCCACCGCACCCGGTCGCGGTGCAGTGGGCATCGTGCGGGTGTCGGGCCGAAATCTGTCGTCGCTGATTCTGGCGCTGTGCGGGCGGCCACTCAAGCCACGTGAAGCCACCTACCTGCCTTTTGCAGATGCCGATGGCAGTCCCATCGACCACGGATTGGCGTTGCACTTTGTGGCCCCGCATTCGTTCACGGGCGAAGACGTGCTGGAATTGCAAGCGCATGGCGGGCCAGTGGTCTTGCAGTTGCTGGTGGCGCGTTGCCTGCAAGCGGCGGCCGAAGTGGACCCGGCCACAGGCCAGCCCCGTTTGGCAGGTCTGCGCGTGGCGCAGCCGGGGGAGTTTTCAGAACGCGCTTTCTTGAACGACAAGATCGACTTGGCCCAAGCCGAGGCGATTGCCGACCTGATCGACGCCAGCACCGAGGCTGCCGCACGCAGCGCCAGTCGGTCTTTGGCGGGTGATTTCTCCAAAGAAATCCATGTGCTGCGCGATGCGCTGATCCACCTGCGCATGTTGGTGGAGGCCACGCTGGACTTCCCGGAAGAAGAAATTGATTTCTTGCAAAAGGCCGATGCGCAGGGTCAATTGACGCGCCTGCAAGCCGCACTGCAGACGGTGCTGGGCAAAGCGCGGCAAGGTGCCTTGTTGCGCGAAGGCATCAAGGTCGTGATCGCGGGCCAGCCCAATGCGGGCAAGAGTTCGCTGCTCAACGCACTGGCTGGGGCCGAGCTGGCCATTGTCACGCCCATTGCGGGCACCACGCGCGATGTGGTGCAGCAGACCATCCAGATCGAAGGCGTGCCGCTGCATGTGATCGACACCGCCGGGCTGCGTGAGGGCGAGGGCGTGGACGAGGTGGAGCAAATTGGCATTGCACGCGCTTGGGGGCAAATTGAAAACGCCGATGCCGTGCTGTTTTTGCATGACCTCACGCGCGTGGGCTTACCCGATTACGACACTGCCGACGCTGACATTGCCACGGCGCTGAAAAGCCGTTTGCCCACAAGCGTCGCTGTGATCGATGTGTGGAACAAGGCCGATGCGGCTCATGTGCCTGGTGTTCTCACGGGCTTGACGCTCTCTGCCCGCACAGGCGAAGGCTTGCAGGCTCTGCGCCAGCAGCTGCTGCAACAAGCGGGTTGGCAACAAGCCAGCGAAGGCCTGTTCATCGCCCGTGAGCGCCATGTGCAGGCCTTGCACCGCGTGCGCGAGCATTTGGAAATGGCCGACGCACACCTGGCCGCTCAAGCGCAAAACCTTGACCTGCTGGCCGAAGAGCTGCGCTTGGGCCAAAACGCGCTCAACGAGATCACGGGCGAGTTCAGCGCCGACGATTTGTTGGGTGTGATCTTTTCGAGCTTTTGCATCGGCAAATAATGACACGTCTACCTGTGACACCTTTTGTCCTTTGTGCTGACGATTACGGCCTGAACCCAGAGGTCAACTCAGCCATTTTGGATTTGGCGAAGCAGCAGCGGATTTCTGCCACCAGCGTCATGAGTCGTTCGCCAGGTTGGTCCGAATGGGCCATACCACTGAAAGAGGTCAAGTCCAGGATCGACATTGGTCTGCACCTGGACTTGACCAGTGGCTTTGCCATGGAGGGCGGTATCGGTGGCAGCCTGTCGTCATGGATGCTGCGCTCAAGCGCTCGGATTTTGCAGTCGGCTCCGCTGGAAAAGGAGATCGATCAACAATTGGATCTTTTTGAGCGCCACCTTGGCTCAACACCCGATCATGTGGATGGCCATCAACATATTCATCAATTTCCAGTCATCCGCGATGGCCTCATGCACGTTTTGTCACGCCGCTACACCACAGGCCATCGACCTTGGTTGCGTATTTCGCGAGCAACAGGCCAAACGGCAGACCTCAAAGCCCAAGTGATCACGGCCATGGGTGCCAAAGCGCTGGAGCGCTTGGCGCTCATCCATGGTTTTGCGCACTCATCACACCTGAGTGGCATTTACGATTTCAAGGGCAACGCCATTCAATACCGGGATCAATTGCGCCAATGGCTGAAGGATTTGCCAAGAGGGACGGTGTTGATGTGTCACCCCGCCAAGGGCATCCATGCGCAATCTTTAACCCCCATGGCCAGCGTCTGGGAGTACGAAGTGCTTTGCGGTGAGGCCTTGCCGGAACTGCTTGCGAGCACCGGAACGGAACTTTCCAGGGGGCAAATGATTTTTGGTAAGTAATGCATTGGCACAAGCTTGCTTCGCGCCTCAGCGTCGAAACGCCCACCAACGGCTGAGGACAAAGGTCTGCGCTGCTGCGACCACCATGGCCAAAATCAAGGCCGGCCATACTGCCCATTGAAAAACGTACACCAAAGCCATGAAGGAAAACGCGTTGGTGGCAAAACCGGACAACGACGTGGCGGCAAACCGAAACAGGCTTTTTGAGGTTGAGGTGGTGGCATCCTTGAAGCTCAGCCAACGATGCCCCACATAGCTGAACGCAAAAGCGATGACAAAGCCACCCAAGTTGGCCCACTCGGGGTTAATGAAGCGGCACAAGACCTCGAAGGCAGCCATATGCACAAGGGCGGCCACCGCCCCCACTGAGCCAAACCAGAAACCCGACAACCATTCAGATGTTTTTTTCATTGTCGGTAGAGTTGAGGTGCAGCCCATGGCCAGAGCGCTTTCGGACCACGTACAAAGGGCGGTGCTTGACCTCGTCGTAAATTCGGCCGATGTACTCGGACATGATGCCCAAAGCCAGCAATTGGACACCGCTGAAAAACATGATGCTGACCACCAAGGTGGCATAACCTGGGACCTGGATGCCCCAGTAAAAATACTCCACGAGTACCCACAGCACGTAAAGCATGGAGGCCAAGGCCAGCACAAACCCGGAGAGGGTCAGCATGCGCAAAGGCACGGTTGAAAAGGCCAACAACCCGGTCATGGCCAATCCGAAGGAGCCTTTTAAACCAAAACTACTCTGGCCTTGTTGTCTGGGCAAGGGTTCATATTCCAAGGCCATACTTGGAAATCCGACCCAAGCGTACAGCCCCTTCATGAACCGACTTCGCTCTGGCAAGGACACCAACACGCTGACCACGCGCTTGTCCATCAAACGGAAATCACCGGCATCACGCGGAATTTTGACCCTGCTGCCCCAGTTGATGAGGCGATAGAACCAGCCCGTTAACGTGGCCTGCAAACGGGATTGATCGACCCTGGTTTTACGCACCGCATACACCACATCTAGGCCGTTTTGCCAATGGCCCAACATGCTCGGCAGCAATGAAACGGGGTGTTGCCCATCTGCATCCATCAAGATGACCGCGTCGCCTTGGGCGATCTCAAGGCCGGCCACCATCGCGGCTTCTTTGCCGAAGTTGCGGGACAAATCGACCACCACCAGTTTTGGACACATGGCCGTCATGGCATGGGCAACTGCGAATGTATCGTCATGGCTGCCATCGTTGACCACAATGATTTCAAATTGGTCCGTCACGGACTGAAGTTGTTGCCAGATCTCGGGCAACACAATGGGCAAATTGCGAGCTTCGTTGTAAGCGGGGATGACACAAGAAATCCGAGGGTTGATTTCATGGTGTCTCGTATCGACAGAATTCATTTTAATTAAATAAATTAGATGCTTTTTAACGTGTTGGCTGTTGTTTGGTAAAAATTTGTAGTTCAAAAAAGAAAGAGGAATTTTCCTGTAAAAATAGATAAATATTTAATACTTGAATGAAACAAAGTGTTTTTTTTAAATAAAAAAAGGCGGCCTGATCATGGCTTTTGGGGTAAGTACTGGGATGTCCGTTGTTTGATCTTTAAAGGTTGGCGTCTCGAATACTTCAACAAAGTTGCCCTGATGGCATTGTTCGGGTTGCTTTGGGTGTGGCATCAGAATTCTGTGGCTCTAACCCCGCCAATGGACAACATCGAACAATGGGTCTGGTCACACGCGCTTCAATGGGGTTATCACAAGCACCCGCCATTGCCCACTTGGCTGTTGTATGTGCCACAAATGCTGACGGGCCCCACCGCATGGACTAGTCAAGCATTGGGGGCACTATGCACCCTCATTTCAGTCGGGATCTATGCCAATCTGATACGCCAGATTTGGGGTAAACCATTGGCAGGCTTGGCCTTGTTGGCGGCGCTTTGCATCACGTTCTACAACGGCCGCCTTAACTATTACAACCACAACATTTTGCTTTTGCTGTTCGTCGCTCTGAGTGCCCAATGTTGGTGGATGATTTTGCAAAACGGGCAACGGCGATGGTGGATTGGCTTGGGCCTTTGTGCCGGTTTGGGCATGCTCAGCAAATACCAATACCTCGTCGTGGTCCTGCCCAGTGCTTATTTCATTTGGCAGATCAAACCCTGGCGCAAGCCCCAGCAACTGCTGGGGCTGATGTGGGCTGTAGGAACAGCGTTACTCGTTTTCTCACCGCATTTGTTTTGGTTGCTGCAGCAAGACCTCGCCAACAGCCCAATTCGCTACGCCCTTAATACTTCCTTGCCAGAGCATCAGCTCCATTCATCTCCATTCAGCCATCGTGTAAGAAGCGGCGTCTGGCTGCTTGATTTGTTGTTCAACCGGTGCCTGCCTGCACTTTTGTTTTTATGGCTCCTCAGAGCGTTCTGCTTAAACAAAGCTGTGCTAGCGCCTGATCCCTCACCCCCCCTAAACGACAAGCCGGTGTCTGGGACGCGCTTTCTTATGGCTTGGGGGCTCATGCCACCGTTGACCATCACGCTGCTGGGCCTAACTTTGGGCATGGACCTTCAAATGCATTGGGGTACCGCTTTTGCACTTTGGCTCATTCCGCCTTTCATGGTGGCCATCAAGGTTCATCGGATCCAGGATTCACGACGGTTGCGGCAAGTGGTTTGGGGAGGGTTCTTGCTTATCCAGGCGAGCCTGATGATTCACTACTCCCAAACCTCAGCATCTACGTTTAAACGCTCTTTTGACAGCGCGACCGTGGCCCGCGAATTGACGGCGTCTACCCGTCAGGCCAACATCGGTTCCATCACCATCATCTCTGGCACTGCAACTCAAGGAGGTGCCATTGCATTAGCCATGCCGGATCACCCCAAAATTTTGATCCATGGCGATTTGAAAATCAGCCCTTGGATTCAAAAAATTGAACTTCAAGAGCAGGGCGTGATCCAACTGTGGGAACCTCAAACCGGCCCGCCCCATCAAACGCGACTGCCCAGTGGCTGGGGTTGGACGCCTTATTGAGCAATCACGGGCGAGTTCAGCGCCGACGATTTGCTGGGCGTGATCTTTTCAAGCTTTTGTATCAGCAAGTAAGCGCCCATCAGTGGCCCATCCCTGAGGGAAAGCCCCGAAAAGGTCACGCCTGTGACTATCCGGCGGGGGCGCAAGGCACAAGATAGGCCTTTTGCCGAATCCCCTTGCCATGACCACCGACACCCAGCCCAGTCTGAGCCCCGAACAAGACGCGTATTTGCGCGAGCGCTCGGACTGGATGGGCGCGTATTTGGTGTTGCACGCTTGGGGCGTGATCGCCTTGGCCATGGCGTTTTTCATCGCCTGGCCCAACCCCTTGAGCTTTGTGGTGGCCGTGGTCATCATCGGTGGGCGGCAACTGGGTTTGGCCATTTTGATGCACGACGCGGCGCACCGCGCTTTGTTCAAAAACACCCGGCTCAATGACACGTTGGGCGCGTTTTTGTGCGGCTGGCCGGTGGGGGCGAGCCTCTCGCTTTACCGCCCTTACCACCTGAGCCACCACCGCCACACCCAACAAACCGAAGACCCCGACCTGATCTTGTCGGCGCCTTTCCCGATCACCAAACAAAGCTTTTGGCGCAAGATGAGACGCGACATTCTGGGCATCACCGGTTATCAGCGGCGTCTGGAATTTTTCCGCATGGAAATGGGCGACAGCCCGAGCCGCTGGCAGCGTGTGAAGAACCTGTGGGACGCAGAAAAATTCTTTTTCTTGAGCAACCTGGCCATCTTGGCCGTCACGACCGCAGTAGGGGTGTGGTGGGCCTACTTTGTGTTGTGGCTCTTGCCTTTGCTGACCTGGTACCAAGTCATCAGCCGCGTGCGCAATATCGCCGAGCATGCGGTGGTCGGTAACAACGATGACCGCTTGCGCAACACCCGCACCACGCTGACGAATTGGGGCATGCGCATGGTGCTGGCGCCTTACTGGGTCAACTACCACCTGGAACACCACCTGTTTGTGTTCACCCCCTGCTGGAAGCTGCCTGCCGCCCACCGCATGCTGATGGCACAAGGCTTTGGCCCGCGCATGGAGCTGGCCCAGGGTTATCTGTCGGTGCTGCGCCAAGCCGTGTCCAAGCCGCACGACGGCCCCAAACACGGCAAGACGGGTGATCAACGCAAACACGCGGCGCTCATCTGAGCGCCCAAACCCAAGGATTGAACATGGCACACCGACTCGACCAACAAGTGGCCATCATCACCGGAGCCAGCCGAGGTATTGGCCGCGCGATTGCAGAGGCCTATGCGGCCGAAGGGGCCAGTTTGTGCCTGATCGCCACCGACACGGCACGCTTGCAGGAAGTCAAAGACAGCCTGGGCCTGCCCGCCGAGCGAATCATGACTTTGGGCCTGAACGTCACCGAGCGTGATGCCTGTTTTGCGGCCGTGGCACAAGTTGAAGAGCGCTTTGGGCGCGTGGACGTGCTGGTCAACAACGCCGGGGTTTACCGTGCCAAGCCTTTCCTCGACTACGCGCCGCAAGACTTTCAGGACATGCTCGATGTGAACCTCTTTGGTGTGCTGCACTTCATGCAGGCCTGCCTGCCGGGCATGCAGGCACGTCGGCACGGGCGCATCGTCAACATCGCCTCCACGGCGG
>JBIKHW010000386.1:0-3264 GCA_044361935.1 Limnohabitans sp.
AGCTTGCGCAGCGGTGTGAGCGCGATGCGCTGGTGCAGCACCTGAAAGCCCGAGGCTTCGATTTCGCGCAGCAAGGTGCGGTAGATGCTGGCCATCATGAGGCCCGGCTTTTGGGCGCGGCGGTCGGCCGCAGGCAGCAGGGCCAGCGCTTCGTCGTACAGGGCGTGGGCGCGGTCGGTCTGGAACTTCATCAGCGCGGTGAATCGCTCTGAATAGTCGCGTTGCATCAGTTCGTTGGCTTTGACACCAAAGCGCTGCTGTTCGTCCAGCGGTAAATAGATGCGCCCGCGCATGGCGTCTTCGCCCACGTCGCGGATGATGTTGGTCATCTGAAAAGCCAGGCCTAGCTTGTGTGCGTACTGCGTGGTGGCCTCGTCGGTCTGGCCAAAGATGCGGGCGGCGACTTCGCCCACCACGCCGGCCACCAGGTGGCAGTATTTCTGCAGGCCCGCAAAGTCGAGGTAACGGGTTTGGTTCAGGTCCATCTGACAGCCTTCGATCACAGCCATCAGGTGGCGGCTTTCGATGCCGAAGGCGGGGGCCAGGGGCATGAGGGCGTGCATGACCGGGTGGCTGGGTTGGCCTGCGTAGGCTTGTATCACTTCTTTTTGCCACCAGGCGAGTTTGGTGGCGGCCACGCCGGGGTCTGTGATTTCGTCGACCACGTCGTCCACTTCGCGGCAAAACGCATAAAAGGCGGTGATGGCGGCGCGGCGCTCGGGCGGCAGGAACAGGAAGGCGTAATAAAAGCTGCTGCCCGAGGCGGCGGCTTTTTGCTGGACGTAGTCTTGCGGGCTCATGGGCTGGGATTCTCGCATTCAAAGCGCCGGATCACGGCAGGGGCTCGCCGGACAATTTGCGAAATTCTTTTTGCAAAACGGCCGCAGACCCCAGGCCCAAGGCGATGCGCCAGAGCAGGGCGTGCACTTCATGGCGAGGCATTTTGACGCGCTGGTTCAGGGCCGTTGGCCCGGCCTGGCGCAGCAGCGCCACGGTGCGCGCACCAATCAAGGCAGGCAGAGCGCTGGCCAGACGCAGCCGAAGCGGCTTGAGCGCCAGAGCGTAGCGCATGCCGTCGGCCAGTTGGGCTTGGGTTTTGTCCAGCCACTGGGTGTAGAGCGGGGCCAGGGCGTGCAGGGTGTCTGTGTTGTGGGTTTGGGCCGCTTGCGCCAGCATGGCCGGGGTCAGGCCCGCCTGCGCCAGAGTTTCCACAGGCCAATAACAACGACCGCCGGCCAGGTCTGCCCCCGCGTCGCGGATGATGTTCAGACGCTGCAGGCCCATGCCGTACTGGCGCCCCATGCGCATCATTTCCTCCTGGGGCAGCCGGCTGTAGCCGGGCAAATGGCGGCCACACAACTCGGTCCAGAACTCGCCCACACAACCGGCCACCAACCAGGTGTAGTCGGCCAGTTCGGTTTCGGTTTGCAAGGCGTGCAGGCCGGGACCAAAGCGGGTCATGTCCAGCTGTTGGCCCCGGGTGATGTGGCCCAGCACCTGGCGCACGCTGGCCTGGTCGGCTTGCGACAGGGTGTACAAAAGCGGCAGGCATTGGGGCAGGGCCTGCATCAGGGCACGTTCATGCGGGTCGGTTTGTTGCGCGGCAAAGGCCTGGGTCAGGCGCTGGAGTTCTTGGTTTTCTGGGGCCGAGGCGCCCGGGGCGGCAATGGCCTGCGACATACGGTCCAGCAACACCTGACGCTCGGCCAGGGGCAGGGCGGTCGTGTCGGCCACGGTGTCGGTGGCGCGGGCCAGCAGGTAGCCGATCGCCACCGGGGCTTGCAGGGCTTTGGGCAACAGGCGGATGGACAGGTCGAACGAGCGCGACACATGGCGCAGCAGCTGTCGCTGGGCCGCACTCAGGCCCGGGCGCGTTGGGGCTGGCTGTAATGGGGGGTGCTTGTTCATGGTCAATCCCTATTGTCGCTTGACAGGTGGGTGCGCTTTGAATAGATTACTAACCAGTCAGTCATTATTATTTTCTGGATTTCCTATGCCATCTTTGAAGCCACTCGCCGCCCAGCGGGTTTTTTGTTTGTGCGCGCTCACCACTTTTTTGACTACTTTGGTTGCATGTTCCAAGGTCGATGCCCCGCTAGAGCCGCTGCGCTCGGTCAAGCTGATCACGGTGGCGGGCAGCGATCTGAACCTGGGAGGAGAGTACTCGGCCGAGGTGCGGGCGCGGGTGGAGTCGCGCTTGGGATTTCGGGTGGGGGGCAAGCTGGTGCAGCGTCCCGCCGAGCCGGGTCAACGTGTGGCTGCGGGTCAGTTGCTGGCCTTGGTGGATGCGCAGGATTTTCAGTTGGCCGCGCAAGCCGCCCAGGCGCAGGTGAGTGCCGCGCAAAGTCAACGCGATCTGGCAGCGGCCGAATTCAAGCGCTTTGAGGCGCTGAAAGTGCAAAACTTCATCAGCGGTGCCGAATTGGAGCGGCGCGAGGCCAGCCTGAAGGCGGCCGACGCGGCTCTGAACCAAGCCAAAGCGCAGGCGCAGGCGCAGGGCAACCAGGCGGGCTATGCCCGTTTGACGGCCAGTCACGCGGGCGTGATCACCGCAGTGGAGGCCGAGGTGGGCCAGGTGGTCTCTGCCGGTCAGCCCGTGGTGCGACTGGCCCATGATGGTCCGCGTGATGCGGTGTTTGCCGTGTCCGAGTCGGCCATCATGGCGATCCGGGTGGGCCAGAGCATGCAGGCCACAGTGCTGAGCACGGGGCAGATGGTGCAGGGCACGGTGCGCGAAATGGCGGCCAGTGCCGACCCGGTGACACGCACCTATTCGGTCAAGCTGGCGCTGGCGCCGGGCGTGGGTGGGGCGTTGCCTTTGGGGGCCACTTTGAATGTGCGTGCACCCGGCTTGTCCAGTGCGGTGGCTACGGCCATCAAACTGCCCACAAGCGCTTTGCGCCAGGAGGGGCAGGGCACAGCGGTTTGGGTGCTGGACGAAGCCACCATGACTGTCAACAGCCAAGCGGTGCAACTGGGCCCGGTCGATGGCAACGAGGTGGTGGTCAGTGCCGGTCTCAAGCCCGGGCAAAAGGTGGTGAGCGCCGGGGTGCATGTTTTGTCGCCCGGTCAAAAAGTGACGGTGTATGCAGCTGCGCCATCACCCGCCCCTGTGCCTGCTGCTTCGGCTTCTGCCTCACGGTGATTCCATGAGCAGTACCGACAACACCCGATTCAACCTCTCGCGCTGGGCGCTGGAGCACCCGGCCCTGACCCGCTACCTGATGGTGGTGCTGATGGTGCTGGGCATGGCGTCTTACTTTC
>JBIKHW010000387.1:0-3262 GCA_044361935.1 Limnohabitans sp.
TCCACCCACAGGTAGCACAGGTCACTGATCAGCTTGGTGACCAACCCAATCAGGGTGAACAAATACAAAGTGCCGAGTACCACCGGGTAGTCGCGCCGGATCACGGCTTCATAACTGAGCAAGCCCAAGCCGTCGAGGGAGAACAGGGTTTCAATGAGCAAGGAGCCCGTGAAAAACGCGCCGATGAAGGCTGCAGGAAAACCCGTCACCAGCGGGATGAGCGCGTTGCGCATCACATGGCGGTAAAGCACCCGGTTTTCACTCAGGCCTTTGGCGCGGGCTGTCAGCACATATTGTTTGCGGATTTCTTCCAGAAACGCGTTCTTGGTCAGCATGGTGATGACCGCAAACGAGCCGAGCACACTGGCCGTGACCGGCAAGGCGATGTGCCACAGATAGTCCACCACCTTGGCGCCCCAACTCAGCTGCTCCCAGTTGGATGAGGTCAGGCCGCGCAGCGGGAACCACTGCAGTTGCCCGCCAAAGATCACCAGCAAGGCCACGCCCAAAACAAAACCCGGGATGGCATAGCCCACCAACACCAACAAACTGGTCAGCGTGTCAAAACGCGTGCCCGCCCGCACCGCCTTGGCGATACCCAAAGGCACAGAAACCAGATAACTCAGGAAAAACGTCCACAAACCCAGGCTGATGGACACAGGCAGCTTTTCCTTGATCAGACTCCAGACGTCTTTGGGATAGAAAAAGCTCTTGCCCAGGTCGAACTGCGCGAACTGCTGGAGCATCATCCAAAAACGCTCAGTGGGGGGTTTGTCAAAACCATACAGGGTTTTGATTTCTTCAATGCGTGCGGCATCCACCCCCTGCCGGCCCCGATAACCGCTGCCCGCAGCCGCTGCACCCTCCCCGCCTGTATCGCGGCCTTGCAGCTGGGCCACCATTTGCTCAACAGGGCCGCCGGGCACAAACTGGATCACCACAAAAGTCATCAACAAAACCCCAAATAAGGTCGGGATCATCAGCAGCAAGCGTTTGAAGATGTAGGCCAGCATGGATCAGGGGGCCTTTTTGGCCGTTGAAGCCACTGTAGAAGGTGAAGCATTCGGTGACCACCACACGGTGGTGACCAGTTTTTCAGGTTGGTAAAAACGCGGCAAGTCGGCCGGACGCGCAAAGGCCTTGGCCCGCCAGGACACCCGGTGTACCGCGCCGTACCAGTGGGGCACCACATAGTGGCCGTGGCGCAGAACACGGTCGAGCGCTCGCAGGCTGGTCACCAGTTCTGGCCGTGACGTGGAACTCACCACCTTGTCCAGCAACGCGTCCACGGCCGGGTCTTTGAGGCCAATCACATTGCCCGAACCCTCGACGTCGGCCGATCGGCTGCCGTAGCGCTCGAGCAATTCGGTGCCGGGCGCTTCGCTGCCCACAGTTCGGTTGCTGATGATGTCAAAGTCGAACACGTCCATGCGTTTTTGCAGCAGTGCAAAGTCGATCACTTTGTACTGAACTTTGATGCCCAGTTTTTCGAGGTTCTTGGCAAAGGGCGTAACCACACGGCCCATGGAGCCCGAACTGTCCAGAAACTCAATGGTGAAAGCTTGTCCCTTGGCATTGCGCAAAGCGCCATCGCGGTAAGTCCATCCCGCGGCTTGGAGCAAATCTCGAGCTTGGCGCAAGTGGTCACGCAAGGTGTGGCCCGAAGCGGGGTCGAGCGCAGTTTGGGGCGGTTGTGGCACATCCTGCTCAAACACAGCCGCAGGCAGCTTGGCCCGCAAGGGGGTGAGCAAGGCCAACTCATCGGGACCGGGTTTACCTTTGGCTTCGAAATCGCTGGCCACAAAATAGCCGCGCACCCGGCTGTAGGCGTTGTAAAACAGTTGGCGGTTCAGCCACTCGAAATCCATAGCCAGCGCAATGGCCTGGCGCACCCGCACGTCCTGGAACTTGTCACGGCGCTTGTTGAACAAAAAGCCCTGAAAGTCCCCCGCATTGCCATGCTGCAGCTCTGCCTTGATCAAATCACCCCGCTCGAACGCACGGCCGGTGAAGGCCCGGGCCCACTCCCTTGCGATGAAGGACTGCATGTAATCGAACTCCCCGGCCTTGAAGGCTTCGAGCTGGGCCGTGGGGTCTTTGTAAATTTTGTAGGTGATGCGGTCGAAATTGAATTGGCCTTTGCGCACATTCAAGTCACGCGCCCAATAAGAGGGGTCGCGCTCGTAGGTGATGTCCTTGCCAAACTGCACACGGCCGATGCGGTAGGGGCCGGACGCGATCGGCATGTCCATGACCATTTGGTCCAGTGGTTTGTGAACGCCACCTTCCAGCCCCCACTTTTGGCTGAACACGGGCAAGCTGCCCACAATCAAAGTCAGTTCGCTGTTAGGGCGCACAAAATCAAAGCGAATGCTGCGCTCTGACAAAACCGTTGCTTTTTTGACTTCACCAAAGTAGGTGCGGTACTGAGGCGCGGCTTGCTTGCTGGTCAGGCGTTCAAACGAATGGCGAACATCGGCCGCCAGCACCGGGTCTCCATTGTGAAACCGAGCTTGAGGATGAATCTGGAAGGTGACCGACATGCGGTCGCTGGCCACGGAAACATCCGAGGCCAGCAAGCCGTAGGCCGTGGTCGACTCGTCCATATTGCCCACCAACAAGGTGTCAAACATCATGCCCAGCATGGACGGAGGTGCGCTGCCCTTCAAGGTAAAGGGGTTGTACTTGTCGAAGTTGGACTGCCGGGTGGGCGGCACCAGCATGATCTCGCCGCCTTTGGGCGCGACAGGGTTCACATAAGCAAAGTGGCTAAAGCCGGCCGGGTAGCGAATGTCGCCGAATTGGGCATAAGCATGAGCAGCCATGGCGTTGCCCGCCCACCCGAGCCCAAGGGCCAAGCAGCAGTGTGTCCAGAAACGGGCCATGGGTCTTCGCATGCGACAATTCTGCACACATTTTTCAGGAGTTGTAGGCATGACCACAAAAACAGGATTTCTGTCGGGTAAAAAGTTGCTGATCACGGGCGTGTTGTCCAACCGCTCGATCGCTTATGGGATTGCAAAGGCTTGCCACGCACAAGGCGCTGAGCTGGCTTTCAGTTACGTGGGCGAGCGTTTCAAGGACCGCATCACCGAATTCGCGGCCGATTTTGACTCCAAGTTGATTTTTGATTGCGATGTGGGCAGCGATGAGCAGATTGAAAAGCTCTTCACCGACCTGTCGGCCACTTGGCCCAAGTTCGACGGTTTTGTGCATGCCATTGGCTACGCGCCACGCGAAGCGATTGCTGGTGATTTCTTGG
>JBIKHW010000462.1:0-3259 GCA_044361935.1 Limnohabitans sp.
CACCCCGATCGTACGAGTGTCCTGATAAACGGCTGTTCAGCGACCTTCGGCGCTCACATTTGCCTGTCCCGAAGGAGGGAGGCATCCATAGCATCTTGATCCGGGATCCATGACCGGCTGCGGGCATTTGCAAAGGGCAGTGCCACACACTGGATCCCGGGTCTTCGCCCGGGATGACAACTATCGGCACTTCGCCCCGGATGACAACTGTCCGCACTCCTCCCAGAATGACAACAAAGGTCTTCGTCCGGGTTGTCAATGCTGGGTCAGCGGCTGACCCGCAACACCGAATCGGCCCGCTTGTGCAAATCGGGCAACAGCTCGAGGCCCAGACCGGGCTTGTCGTTCAGGCTGATCATGCCGTTCTTCACTTGCGGCAACTCCGTCACCAACTCTTTGTACCAACCGCTGTAAAAAGCCCGCACGCTTTCTTGAATCAAGGCATTGGGCGCGTGCAGAGACAAGTGGGTGGACGCGGCCCACACCACCGGCCCGGTGCAGTCGTGCGGGGCCACGGGCAGCTGCCAGGCGTCGGCCATGGCGGCGATTTTGCGGGCTTCAGTCAGTCCGCCGCACCAGCTCAAATCGAGCATAGCGACGCCTGCCACCCCAGTTTGTAAATAGTCCTTGAAACCCCATTTGTAGCTGAGCGTCTCGCTCGCGCAAATCAGGGCCTTGCAGTCCACCGCGTACTGCTTGAGCAAATCGAGGCTGTCCATGCGGATCGCGTCTTCGTGCCAGAAGGTGTCGAATTCTTGCAGAGCGCGTGAAATTTTTTGCGCCATGGGCAAGCGCCACAGACTGTGAAACTCCACCATGATGTCCATCTTGTCGCCCACCGCCTTGCGGATTTTTCGGAAGGGCTCGAGTGCGGTGTTCAGGTCTTGCGGGCTGATGTACTGGCCGTGCGACTTTTCGGCGGCCACATCAAATGGCCAAATTTTCATGCCGGTGATGCCTTCAGACAGCAGCGACTCGGCCACCTCGTCGGCCCGGTGTAAAAAGCCTTGCAGGTCTTCGTAAGGCCCGGCGTTGTTGCCCAGTCCCCAGTTGCTGCTGGTCTGGTTCACATTGCTGCGGATGTATTGGTAGCCTGCACAGGTGTTGTACACACGGATCTCGTCGCGGCTCTTGCCGCCCAAGGCGGTGTAGACCGGCATGCCCGCGGCTTTGCCAAAAATGTCCCACAGCGCGATGTCGACTGCCGAGTTGCCACGTGTTTCCACACCGGACCCACGCCAGCCCAAGTAGCCTGTGATGTCGCGCTGGCGCGATTCGATGGCCAACGGATCCTGGCCCACCAGTTTGGGCGCCACCCATTCGTGCAGATACGCTTCGACCGCTTGCGCCCCCATGAAGGTTTCGCCCAGGCCAACCAGGCCTTCGTCGGTGTGCAAACGCACCCAGATGATGTTGGGAAATTCACCCAAGCGGATGGTTTCGAGTTGCGTGATTTTCATGGCAGCACCCATTTGAGTCGTTAAAAAAGCCCCACAGCGGTCGGCTGTGGAGCTTGTGGATTCAGCAAAAAAAGCTGAGCGCGAAGGATCAACCGCCGCGAGACTTCTTCAACTCGTCCTGCACCACCTTGATGGCGTCAGCACCGATCGAGTCCTTGTGCTTGTCATACACCGAAGCCACCCGGGCGCGGATGCGGTTTTGCTCGGCAGCACTCACCTCGTTGACTTGCATGCCCTTGGTCTTGAGGCTGGCCAGAGAACGCTCGTTCAAAGCGCGGTTGGCAGCGCGTTGAACTTTTTGGCCTTCCATGGCCGCTTCACGCAGCACAGCTTGCTCTTGAGGGTTGAGCTGGTCCCACAGCCTCTTGCTGTAGAGGACCAGGAAAGGTGTGTAGGCGTGGCGTGTCACGCTCAGGAACTTTTGCACTTCATTGAACTTGGAGGTTTCAATGGTCACAAAGGGGTTTTCCTGGCCGTCGATGGTCTTGGTTTCCAGGGCAGTGAACACCTCACCAAAGGCCATGGGCACGGCGTTGGTGCCCAGGGTCTTGAAGGTGTCCAAGAAGATGTTGTTCTGCATCACGCGAACTTTCACACCGTCAAAGTCTTCCAGCTTGGTGACTGGACGCTTGCTGTTGGTGAGGTTGCGGAAACCGTTTTCCCAATACGCCAGGTTCACCAGGCCAGCTGCTTCGAGCTTGGCGTTGAAAAACTTACCTGCAGGGCCATCGAGCACAGCATCGGCTTCTTTTTCGTTGGCAAACAGGAAGGGCAGGTCAAACACACCCAACTCTTTGATGATGCCCACCAGCGGCGAGCTGGAGGTGCAGACCATCTCTTGGGTGCCTGCACGCAAGGCTTGGGTAGCAGGCAAGTCGCCGCCGGCTGCACCGCCCCAGAAGGCGGTGATCTTCATCTTGCCGCCGGTCTTGGCCGCCAGCACTTCTTGCATTTTCTTGACGCCCACGCCCACCGGGTGGTCTTCGTTCACGCCGTTGGTGAACTTGATGTTTCGGTCGGCAAACTGCGCCATCGCGCTCGATGCCACCAAGAATGTGCCCGCGATCAGGGTCACCAGATTTCTGCGTTTCAACATGACTGTCTCCTTTTAGAAAAAACACACAGGGTTAAGAAATCATCTCAGCATCCACTTCATCGGCTCGATGACGATGGATGGGAAAGCGATCAACAAGGCCAACACTCCGAGCTGCGCCAACAAGAATGGCATGACCCCTTTAAAAGCGGTGTCCATGTTGATCTTGGCCACACCACACACCACGTTGAGCACAGTGCCCACAGGCGGGGTGATCAAACCAATCGCGTTATTCATGATAAACAAAACGCCGAAGTAAACTGGATCGATGCCCGCTTTGATGACCAGAGGCATCAGCACGGGTGTGAGGATCAGCACGGTGGGTGTGAAGTCAAGCGCCGTGCCGACCACAATGACCAAGAGCATCAACACCACCATGAGCAAGGTCTTGTTGCCCATCAGCGGCTCCATCATGCGGGCCACTTCGGCCGGGATGTTGGCCACGGTGATGAGCCAGGCGCTGACCATGGCCGCAGCCACCAGGAACATGATCACGGCGGTGGTCTTGCCGGCTGTCAAGATCAGGCCATAGAGTTTGGACCATTGCAATTCACGGTAAATGAACGCACCCACCACAAAGCTGTAGACCGCCGCCACCACCGCCGCCTCGGTCGGGGTGAACACACCAAACTTCATGCCGCCAATGATGAAAACAGGCAACCCTAGTGCAAGAATGCCTTCACGCGTGGCTTTCAATTTGTCGGAC
>JBIKHW010000459.1:0-3241 GCA_044361935.1 Limnohabitans sp.
GCAGAGATTCGATTCTACTGTTCCACATATAGTGTAAGTACCAGGTGTTGGATAGTTGTGAGTTACAACCCAAGTAGCATTCATGCTTGTATCATCACCAAAAGTCCAATGCATAGGATAAACTTCTGGAGAACCTGTAGCTACAAATTCATAGAAACCAGTTTCAAGTTCTATTGCTGTAATTTCAATTGCGCAATCTGCCACAGTGCAAAGATCTACTGTCACAGTTTCACAAATCTCGATTCCTTCAGGACAAACGTTGCTTGTGAAAAAGGCGCAAACTTCATAAACTCCTGCTTCATTGA
This sequence comes from Limnohabitans sp., assembly GCA_044361935.1. Lineage (GTDB taxonomy): Bacteria > Pseudomonadota > Gammaproteobacteria > Burkholderiales > Burkholderiaceae_C > Limnohabitans_A. Next base: position 306 of record JBIKHW010000459.1, read on the forward strand.
AAGTGTGTTCAATAAAGTGACCACCGTTATCTACGATTTGGTTTCCGAAATACCAAGTTACGTTTTCACCCTCTTGGAAATTTCCGACTTCAAAAACCCAGTTTCCGCATTCGCCTGCTGCATACATAGATGAAGGACAAGTGGTAGGTGCTGGAACATTTTCAATAATTACATTTGAACAGTATTCAGAAATGCAAGGCTCAACCCCTTCAAGTAAAACACAGCCTTGGTCAACACCATAGGTTGCTACCAAACAAACTTCATACGTTCCGTTTTCATCGTAAACGTGCGCAGGATTAGAGGCATCAGAGAATGTTCCATCTCCGAGTGACCAATAATAAGTAACGTTCTGCTCTATTGGGGTGCTTTCATTGTTGAAATTCACAGCTCCTGGATCATTCAAATAATTCGGGAAATAAAGAGCAGCGCATGTAGTTGGTGGAAAATCAATGCAAAACGCATATTCAAAAACTTGAGTTCCATAAGATGGAACTCCTGTTGGTAATACCACTGTTCCATCATATAAGATAAGTCCGTAAAAAGTTTCAGGATTGCTCACCCCATTCCCTACAAGACGAAGTTCGTAGCATCCTGATTCCAGACAAATGTCTGTGATCGATTCTTGGATTTCTGAATTAAATGTTGATGCACCATCAAAAAGAACAACGTTGTCAGCATTTTTCACAGTCCATTGCACATTTGTAGGTCCGCCGAACTCAACATCTGAGAAAACTTGAACTTGAAATGGGCTGCACTGTCCTTGAGACTTTAATCCGAAAGAGCTGAAAATGAATAAAAATGCGAGAGAATAAAGTAATTTCATTTGTTTGGTTATAAAAGGAATGTTAATCCCAAGACTATATTGAGACCTAAATGGTTGCATTCGAAAATTATACAAATCTTGGATCGACTGGCATTACGTATCCGCACTCTTTGCAGGTGCGCATTTCTTCGCTACCGTAAAACTCACGGAATCTTGGTAAGAAATCCTTTTCGATATTTTCTAGAACGAAACGTGAGTCGTGCAGTTTGTTGTTGCATTTATCGCAAAACCACATCAAACCATCATTCATATTGCGGTCTGCACGTTTTACTTCGATTACTAGTCCAACTGTATTTTCACCGCGCTGAGGTTGGTGAGGCACATTTGCCGGAAGCAAAAACATCTCTCCCTCCTTGATTGGAATATCAACAGCATTGCCATCTTCTTGAATTCGGACATTGATATCACCTTCTATTTGAAAGAAGAGCTCTTCTGTCTCATTGTAATGATAATCATTGCGGGCATTCGGACCACCCACAATCATTACTATATAATCTCCAGCTTCGGTATAAAGATTTTTATTTCCTACTGGAGGTTTTAGCAGATCTCTATTTTCTTCAATCCACTTTGTTAAATTGAAAGGTCTTCTTATCGCCATTGGTATTATTTTTATACGGTGTGAAAGTAATACCAATAACGATAAGTAGGACCAATGATTCTAATCATTTTCCCCAGCGATCTTTAACCTCGCTAAGAGCAAATAATACTTCTGGATCATTTTCGAAAGCTGTACCTACCACTACTAGGTCGGCACCCGCTTCATATGCCTCTTGTAATTGACGTTCTGTGCGAATACCCCCACCCACAATAATTGGAATCTCTACTGCGGCGCGAACGGCCTCAATCATAGTTGGGCTTACCGGTTTTTCAGCACCACTTCCTCCATCCAAATAAAGACATCTCATACCCAGCATTTCAGCAGCCAAGGCTGTAGCTACTGCAATTTCAGGTTTATTATTTGGCAATGGGAAAGTATTGCTCATGTAAGAAGCTGTAGTCTGTTTTCCACAGTCAATAATCATATAGCCTGTTGAAATAACTTCAATACCCGACTTTTTCAATATCGGTGCAGCTTGAACATGTTGTCCTATTAATAGATCAGCATTTCTACCAGACACCAAAGACAAAAACAACATAGCATCTGCCTCATTGCTAATTTGACTTGGACTTCCTGGAAATAACAAAACAGGCAAACTGCATTTGTCTTTTATTTCTTTCAATGTTTGATGAAAATGATTTTCCATTATCAAACTTCCACCCACACATACAATGTCTGCACCTGCGTGCTTGATAAGATTAATAACATGATTCACGTGCGCGGCATCGGTGATTTTATCTGGATCAACCAAGACAGCCAACGCTTTTTTTTGCTCCTTACGAAGCGACTCGAGATGAGAAAGGATACGATTCATTATTCAAAGTTATATAAGATCAAGAGAATTTCGGGACGCCGAAATTGCTAATTATAAAGGTAAATCGTATTCCTATTCATCCAAATCAAAAACTCGTATTTATAAACATTGCACCGTTCACTCTTTTCAAAAATCGTGGTTTCTTAAACAAGAAAATGATACTTTCTTAGACCACTCATATCTCCGTACGTTCACTAGACGTTAGCGCACTGAGATTCAACGAAAAATCATCAGAAGACCCATGGAAAATTCATTGCGATTCGATCTTCCAAAAGAAAATTCATCAATCATCAAAGTGATTGGTGTTGGTGGTGGCGGTTCAAATGCCGTTAACTACATGTACGAACAAGGTATCACAGGTGTTGACTTTTTGGTATGCAATACCGATGCTCAATCACTTGACAAAAGCCCTGTTCCAATCAAAGTACAACTCGGCTCAACGTTGACTGAAGGTCGCGGTGCTGGTTCTATCCCAGAAGTCGGTCGTAATGCTGCTATCGAAAGTCTCGAGGAAGTCAGAGCACTTCTTTCAGAAAATACAAACATGGTATTTGTCACTGCTGGTATGGGCGGTGGTACCGGTACTGGAGCTGCTCCTGTCATCGCAAGAATGGCAAAAGAAATGGGCATCCTTACTGTAGGTATCGTTACCATTCCTTTCGTATTCGAAGGCCGCAAGCGTTCCGTGCAAGCCGATTTCG